>JAKAOC010000279.1 GCA_021823385.1 Actinomycetes bacterium | reverse complement strand
TGGCGCCTCAACTACTCGACGCCTACCAAAAAACCGGCAGCAATTCGCTGGCCCGTTCACTGGTCGCCATCGTGCCTCCTCGCCCACCGGCCGGTGGGAGAATCATCCCCTTCGCCTCGTTCCCTACCGGCCTCGACACGCTGGTGCGCGCCGCAGAGGCGCAGTTGGAGGCCGCCGGGGTGAAAATCATGAAGGGCACCAGGGCCGAGAGCCTGACCAACAGCCGCGCAGGACTTGTCCTCCAGCTCGCCGGCACCGGGCGCAAGAAGGGTGAGAAGATACCTCTGGCCGGGGCGATCCTGGCTGTACCGGCTTCGAGCGCCGCAGTCCTGCTCAGCCAGACTGCACGAAGCGCCGCGGCCAAACTGGAGCGAATCGACTACGCCGACGTCGCCATGACTGTGATGCGCTATCCCAAGAGCGCCTTCAGCGAGCCTCCCCAAGGTAGCGGCCTCCTGGTGCCACGCAGGTTCGGCCACCTCGTCACGGCAGTCACCTTCGCCAGCCGGAAGTGGAAGCACCTCGAGCTTCCCGACTCAGAGCTGCTCAGAGTCTCGGTCGGGCGTTTCGGCGACCACCGCTTCGCCAGTATGGACGATGCTTCCCTGCAACGGGAGATTGCTGTGGAACTGGCGGAGATGCTGGATCTGGGGCAAAGCCCTACCGAGGCGGCCACCTGGCGCTGGAAGGAGGCGCTCCCGCAATACCGTCCCTTTCACAAGGAGCTGGTCGCCTCGATACGAAGCGACCTGGACGGCGCCGGCACAGTGGAGCTTTGCGGCGCTGCCTACGACGGGGTCGGGGTTCCCGCCTGCATTACGTCAGGCACCGAGGCCGCCCGGCGGATGGCCGCCCGGCTCCCGGGCTGAATCCGCGTCAGATATTTCTTCCGAGGATCCCGCCGAGCCCCCCACCGACAATTCCACCTGAGACGGCACCACCCGCTGCTCCTTCGCCCGCGAGATAGGGGGCGAGCGCGCCGGCCAGCACGGGCAGCGGCATGCTCTGCAGCCAAATGGTGCCAGGGCCGGTCAAGGACACCAAATAGAAGCCGTCTCCGCCGAAGAGCGCGTTCGAAAGGCCCTGCATCCTGGTGATTTGAAAGCTCACCGTATCCTGGAAAAGGCCCACGTGTCCGGGGTGGACCAGCAGGCTCTGCCCGGCCGCGAGGTCGTAAGAGGTGATCTCACCCGCGAGCTCGACCCAGGCCGTGCCACTTCCCTCGAGGCGCTCCAATACGAAGCCGTCTCCACCCCACAGGCCGCCACGGAAGCTCTGCTGCAGTCCGACTGTGGGGACCACCTCACGCGTCGCGCACAGCCAGCCATGCCGGTGGACAAGAAAACCCGCACCCGGAGCGATCTCGACGGGGAAGATGCGACCGGGAAGCTTGGCGGCGAAGGCGACCATCGCCTGGCCGGCCGATGCCGAATAGCGGGTGAGGAATAGGCCTCCCCCTCCGGCCACGCGCTTCAGCCCCGCCATGAGGCCCGACTTACCGCCAGTGTTCGTGGTCTGTGACATTTGCAGGTTCGGCGACATCCAAGAGAGCTGGCCATGCGTCGAGACGACCTCATCGCCCGGGTCGAGTTGAACCTCGAGAACAGGTAGCGTGGTTCCCTTTATATCAGCCTTCATCCATGCCCCCTCAGACTGGCGCGTTGCGCGCCGGGATTACAATACCCTGGTCCGCTGTACAAAAACACGCACGAAGGGCCTCAGCCGGCGCCGTACTGATCGGCCACCACTCGCGCCCATTGCGGCGAGACGCCCGGGATCCCACAAAGCTCGTCATAGGTGACTTCCGACAGCGCCATGCCGGCGGGCAGGTGGTCCAGGATCGCCGTGCGGACCTGGAGCGGGACCTCCTGGGCGCGCGAAAGGGCGCGCATGCCTCGAATCGAGACCGCCGCCTCGTCGAAGCGCGTGACCGGACCGTCGGTGGAAAGCCCCTTGCCCCAGGCCTCGGCACAAAGCCGGATGGACATCAGGCCTTTGGCCACTTTTTCGATTACGAGCAGCTCGTCGGTGGGAAGCGCGCCCAAGAACTCGATAACCGTGTCGGCCTCCTCGATCGAGCAGGCGCCCATGTAGTCCTCGACCATGGAGCGGTAATCGAACTCGAACCCGGTCGACATCTCGTTCAGCTGGAGCGCCACCAGACGGCCATCGTCACCCAGCTCGACGAGCGAACCTTCTATCTCTTCCGTGATCCGGCGCACCATCTCGTACCGCTGCAGAACCATGACCACGTCGCGAAAGTGGACGTTGTGGCCTTCCTCGAGCTGGTCCAGACGGCCAAGCAGCTCATCCAGGCGCTGCTTGTAGCGCTCGAGTGTCGCCAGGGCCTGGTTCGATTTTGAGAGCAGGGCCGAAATCGGGGCGAGCGAATGGCGGTATTCGCCCTGATAGACGGTAATGATCGACTGCTCCTCAGAGACCGAGACAGTGGTGACTCCGAGACTCCGGGCCACACGCTCCGCGGTTCGATGGCGTGTCCCGGTTTCGGTAGTGGGGACTTTCGGGTCCGGCATCAGATGCACGTTCGCCCGGGCGATGCGCCGGGCATCCGCGGAAAGGATTATCGCCCCGTCCATCTTTGACAGTTCATACAGGCGCTGCGGCGAGTACTCGGTATCCAGCAGGAAGCCACCGGTGCATATGGAGAGCACCTCTGGACCGTCCGCCACGACCACCAAGGCGCCCATGCGCGCCTGAAGCACGCGATCCAGCCCTTGTCTCAGCGGCGCTCCTGGCGCGACAAGTGCGAGGGTCGCGGCCATCTTTGGAGCGGACTTGGAGAACATGGCAACAATTTAGTAGGCAACGTCTAACGACGACGTGAGAGGCCCATGGCCTGCAGCGCCTCTGCCAGGGTGCGCACCGAGGTTCTCCCGCCTTGCGGACCGTCACCTCCAGCAGGCGCAACGAAGCGGCCGAACCCATGGCGCTTCAGCTCGGCAGAGCGTTCCGCCTCTCCCCGCACCTTGCGCACCTCGCCCGTCAACCCCAGCTCGCCGAAGACGGCGGCATCCGCCGGCACCGGCCGTTGTAGGGCGCTCGAGACGATGGCGGCCGCAATCGCGAGGTCCAGACCGGGGTCGTCGGAAGCGTGCCCACCGGCGATCGACATGAACACGTCGAAGCGATCGAGCTTCACCGCCGCGAAATGCTCGATGAGCCCAAGGATGACGTTGCAGCGCTGCGAGGACAAACCGAGGAACTGGCGCTTGGGCACTTCACGCGGGTTGGGTGTCACCAGAGCCTGGATCTCGACCAGCCGAGCGCGGGTACCGTCGCGCATCGCGGTCATGACCGAACCTGCTGCCCCGGCCAGCCGGTCGTCCAGCTGTGCGGCCCCGGGGTCCGGCTCGTCCTGCAACCCCGACTCCCCCATGCGAAGGAATCCCACCTCGGACACCTTGCCGAAACGGTTCTTCAAGCAGCGCAGAGCCCTGCTCTCGTCGCTCCTCTCACCCTCCAGCACGAATACCGCGTCCACCAGGTGCTCAAGAACCTTGGGCCCAGCCAGCGAACCGTCCTTGGTGACGTGGCTGAGGATAACGGCCGTCGTCCCTGACTCCTTGGCGGAGACATTGAGCGCCTGGGCGCAATGGCGGATCTGGTTGACCGATCCCGCCTGCCCACCCAGTTCTGGATCAGAAAGTGCCTGGATCGAGTCCACGACCACCATGCCGTAGTCGCCCAGCACCGCCAGCACCGCGGCAAGCTCGGGTGTCATCACGACGTCGAGCCCCGAAGAGGCAGCGCCCATGCGGCGAGCGCGCTCGGCCAACTGCCCCTCGGATTCCTCGGCACTCACGTACAGTGTGCGCAGGCCGCTTCGCGAAGCGTGGGCCGCCATCGCGAGGGCGAGCGTCGACTTGCCTATTCCAGGCTCGCCCCCGATAACCACCGTGGAGCCTCGAACCGGGCCACCGCTCATTGCCCGATCCACTTCGCTCAATGAGGTGGGGATACGCGCAAGCTTCGACGCGTCAACGTCTGAAAGCACCGTCGCCACGGCGGGCTTGCCGGCGGCGGCCGGCTGGTCACGCAGTGCCTCGATCGTGTTCCAATCTCCGCAGATTCCGCATCGCCCGAGCCAAGTGGCATGGCGTGCCCCACATGCGGCGCAGACGAACTTCTGGTCGTTTCGGCCTTTCATCGCCTCGACCCTAGCAACTGGGCGTGACGCCATGGCCGGCGACGAACAAGGAGGCCGGGCATATCGCCCGGCCTCCTTTGGAATGCATTCTCAACTTACGAGCGGCTCGATCAGATCTCCGGCGGAGCGGTGCCTGTCTCGGCCAGCTCGATCGAGGCGGCGGGCTCGAGGCCCTCCACCGCGCGGAATGTGACCTCTCCGTCCGCGGCATCGACCACTATGGTCTCACCGACCCGGAACTCCTTCCAGAGCAGACGCTCGGAAAGCGGGTCCTCGACCATCCGCTGCAGCGCGCGCCGCAACGGGCG
>JAKAOC010000278.1 GCA_021823385.1 Actinomycetes bacterium | reverse complement strand
CTATGGGGAGAAATCGTCCGTCACCCATCCGCAGGCCTGTCAAAGTCGGGTTAGAGCGGAGTTATGGGAACGGCCGAGCCCCTTGCGGTCGCCTGCCCACTTGGAGTACGACTTTTCTGGATCGTGTAGTTCGTCACTGCTGCCAGTGGGAGGGTCGAATGCCGCCAGAGTTCAAGGAGAGCCTCCATCGTAGGCGTCTGTGTCACTGGAGCGCGCTCGGGGCCCTCCGCTTGTCGGCGCCTGTTGCCCTTCTTCTCTCAAGTGCTCCAGCCCTGAGCAAACCCTTGGAGATCGACCTCGCCCCCGAGCGCCAGGAATACGAGGCAAAGAAGACCGCAAGGCTGGTTGGCATACTTTCCGCGGGAGCGGCTGCCGCCGGCACGGCGATGGCAGGATATGGATACGTCACGGCCTTTGGCATCAAGGGCCAGCTCTTGGCCGAGACGGTTCCCGTCAACCCAACCGAGCGAAACCAACTCTTCCAAGGTGGCATGCAGGCGAATGCGCTCGGGGTCGTTGGCCTCTCGGTCCTGGTCGTCGCGGGCATCGCAGCCGCGATCTTTCTCGGGAGCAGCTTGTGAGGCTCGGCGCGGTCCTCCTAGGGGTCGTTTGGGTCGCTGGATGCATCGACTTTCAGTCGGGCCTCTCGTGCCAAAAGGACTCGGATTGCGCAGGCAACGGCTACACCTGCTCCAACGGGAAGTGCGTGCCCCCTGGGACGAGCACCAATCATCCGAGCGCGAGTTGCGTGCAGTCGCAGTCTCCCTGCAACACGACGGAACAGAGCAACGGCGGTTGCTGTCCGGGTCTCATCTGCGGTGGGCTCCAATTCAATTTCACGACCCAAGAAGGGACCTGTTGCCTCGCCGGCGGCCAAACCTGCGCCAGCAGTGGTGACTGCTGCGGCGGGGTCTGCGCGAACGGGAGCTGCGGGTAGTGTGGAGCGGGGTGTTAGTGAGACGGTCCTCCTGGGCCTGGTTCGGAGCGCTCCTCCTCTCTGGGTGTGTCCATGGGACGACCTACCAGCGCGCGATGGCGCTTGAGGACAACCACCCGGACACAGCCGAGGTCGCGCGCTCGCTAAGCGACCAGTCGTGGAAGTTGCGCTGTCTCGCATCTCGAGCTTGCGGCCGTCTGTTCGGGGATGGATGCCTCGCGGCGCTTCGGCGCCTCGCAGCATCGAACTCCGAGGACATCCGCGTACGCGGCTGCGCCTTGGAAGGGCTGACCGCGAGATGCGCCGACGGTGGTCGGTTCGATATCGCAGCGGCCGGCCGATTCCCTGGATGGCCTCATCCGAATCCTTTGCCAACGCGGTCCGGGCCTGTCCGTCGGCAGACGCGGTCCATGAGGCCCTCGATTACCTGCCGGAGGAGTACCGCCAAGACGTGGCCCGTGCGGTTGGCGTCCCCGAGAGGGGACCCCACGATTCAGAGGCCCGTATCGCGTGGCTTCGCCAAATCGCCGCGCTACCCGAGCCCAGAGATGATGTTCAGGAGCTTCTGTCCGAAGGCGAGCAGCGAGAGGCCCACGCGGAGGCCGCCCAGCGCGAGAAGGCCACCGAAGCCCAGGCACACCTCGAGGAAGCAATCCGGCTTCGCGATGCCGGCGACCCGGACGGGAAGGCCGAACAGGATCTGCTTGCAGCAGAGCAACTCGGGGCCGACGTCTTGGCGGTCCGGATAAGCCTAATACGGCTTCATCTTCAGCGAGGCATGGAACTCGCCAAGGCCGACAAGGTGGACGAGGCCGAACGCGCCGCACAGCAGGCCGCCGATCTAGGAGCGGACGTCACCGAGCTCCGAAGCAGGATCGCAAGATGCCCGACAAGCATTAGGCGGGCCAGGGAACAGGCTGCAACCGAGCGGCAGGCCGCAGCCGAGGAGCGTCGCGCCGAACGGCGTGCTGATCTTCAGAAGTCGCGCGTCTGGCAGGGAGGATATCAGCGGATAACACGTCAACTAGCGAGGAATGGCTTCATCAAGCACGTCCTGCCTCACGGGATGACGGGGTTCGAGTACCGCTTCGGCGAGTTTCCCAGCGGCGACACAGCCAGCGTTACCTTTTTTACCGACAAGAACGAGATCTGGATTGGGGGGCCAATCGAAACTGAAGCGCAGGGGGAAACCCTCGGTCTGGCATTGGGCCTCGTGACCAGAGAACTGACCCAACAGTGGGCCGCGATTGCCCCATGGATTATTGAGAGCGAGGCGTCGAGTTCCGACGAGGACTGGATGCGAAAGGTATTTGAACCGATTGAGGTGTCCATTAGCCCCAAGAGCGACCGCGCGGCTGAAGCCATCGTCGGCAATGGGCGGCATACACTCGTCGAAATCAAGCCGTCGCCATAGAACCTCGGGGGAGCGATTCGGGGAGCGCCTTGGTGCGGGGGGGCGCCTGATACGCAGTGCTGCGGAGAGCGGCGACGCGGAGAGCTGGCGGTGGGCGAGCTGGCGTTCTGCCGGCGACCGCCCGAGGGCGAGGTACTCCGGCTCGTCATCGATGAGCTCGTTCGGTTCTCCGAAGGCGTGGTGGCGGTAGCTCGACCAGGCGTAGTCCTTGGGGGAGCGCACCATCCCAGCGCGTACGGGGTTCAGGTCACCGTAGCGCATCACCGTGAGGACGTGGCGGCCGTGGACGTCGGGCTGGATCAGCGGGGACTTCATCCGCTGGGTGACTACCTTGCCGTGGCGGCTCGCCTGCCGTCTGTCGTACCAGCCGGCCAGGAGCCGGTTGATGAGCAGCGGCTTGTCGGCTGAACTCAAGCGCTTGGCGTCGTCATCCTCGAGGACGCGGGAGAAGGTGTAGCTGCGCCAGGTGCAGTGGTTGGTGGAGCCGAGGTCGACGAGAAGGCGGCGGGGGATGCGGGCCACGACCGCGGGAGAGATAGGCGGCGGACCGACGTACGAAGTGAGCTATAGTGGGGGGCGTCTGACACGCGTGGGGAGAAATGGGTCATGCGATGCCGCAGCCATGGGGAGGAATCGTCCGTGACTCCATCGCCCCTCGGCCCATACAGCCAGGACCGGTGTCCGGGCCGAACAAGGACGTGTCCGACGCTGCGCTCCTTGTCTCCGCCAGGAAGCCCGCAGATCCCTGCCACCGATAGCAACAACAACGTTGCGTCCGCTACGGAGAAGCTGCCGGGGAGACCGCCGCCTTTCTGGGATTGGTTAGGGTGGCCTGCCCCTCGGCGGGGGCGTGGCCAGGTCCCGACCAGCCGAGCCTACCGTGATACGGAATCGGTGTGGTCGTTGATTTCGAAGATCCTGGCACACGTCGTGGACGTACAGCGGTACCTAGTCGAGTCGGTAGCCGGTCTGGAATTCGACGTTTCGGCCGTGAGATCGCTCTTGCAGATTGGGCAGAACCTCACTGCGTCATTGCGAAGTTGGTTGGACACGATGAGACACCTCCCTCTTGGCGGAACCTGCCCGGCCAGAAATCGAGCGAGGAGCACAGTGCGCCAAACCAGCTTCCGGGTCAAGCACGGATGGGCAGGGGGCCGCCGCAATGTTCGACCGAGCAGTCGGCCTGGCGCTCGCGCCCGGGGGCCTTCTGGTGAGCGAAGCAAAGGAAATAGGCGTCGTCGGAGGGGAACAGAATCAACGGATCCGCCGCGTGGCGTTCGACGGAACGGTCACCACCGTCGCGGGGAACGGGGACGCAGGCTACGTCGACGGGCCGGCGTCTCGGGCGGAATTCGATCAGCCAACCGGGATCTGGGCGGACTCCGACGGAGGAGCTTTCATCGCCGACTCCTTCAACTACAGGGTGCGGCGGTTGGATGCCTCCGGGGTTGTCTCCACTTTCGCCGGCAGCGGCCCTGTGGCTCTACCGACCGACCAGGGCGAATTTGGTTTCCCCCCGGAGAACGTGGCGATCACCGGCAATGGAAGTTCAAACGGCGAGTTTGCATATCCCTTCACCGTCATCGGGAACGACCAGGGCTACCTCTTCGTCGGGGATGCCGCTGCGATCGAGTCCGTCAATCCCTCGGGTACCATCGGCATCGTGGCAGGGGTGCCGAACGCCGCCGCTTACCGGGACGGGAATCCTGCAACCGCTCGGTTCAACTTCCTCAGCGCCCTGGCGCTGAGTCCTTCCGGGCTCGTCGTCGGCGATTCGACCTGCCTGCGATTGATGAGCGGCACACCGTCGATGCTTTACGCGGACGGTATGGTCAGCACCCTCGCTGGAAAGTGCGCTGATTCGGAGGGCGTGAACTTTCAAGACGGTTCAGGTTCCCAAGCGCGGTTCGGCGCGGTCACAGGACTAGCCACCGATGCCTACGGGAACATCTACATTGCGGATGGTCCGAAAGCCCGGATCCGAAAGGCGAGCTCCCAATGAGCCGAGGCGCTCTGGTGGTCGTTGTCGCGGCCCTATGGATTGCGGCGTGCAGTGGCCGAACCGGGGTAGACTCCGGGTGCCCCGATCCGCCCTTCTGCGGCCCGGAGGCACAAGGGCCAAGATC
>JAKAOC010000277.1 GCA_021823385.1 Actinomycetes bacterium | reverse complement strand
AGCGGCCGGCGTCTTCCTCGCCCCGCAGAAGGCGGGTGCTCAGGAGCAGGCCCCATACCGCGCCGATGATCATCACCGCCATCGAGGACTTGTAGGCCGTGAAGCCGGGCACCGTATTCAGGTGCTCAGCCGGGCCGAAGAGCGCGGCTACGGCAAGGTTGGTGCCGAAGACGGCCTCGAGCCGATTGCGCTCCGCCACCGTCTTGTAGATGGTGTTGTAGCTGTAAGCCGATGAGGCCACGGTGATGCCGAAGACATAACCCCACAGGACCGCCGAGCGCAGCGACCGCCGAGCGGTCCGTCTCGCAATGACGGTGCCGGCCGCGAGAGAAGACTTCGCCGGAGGTGCCAGTGCCAGGTCAACGGCCATTGGCGAACTCCTCTGCGCGGTAGGACGTCTGGCCGTAAAGGGCGAGGAAGAGCTCCTCCAACGAAGGCTCCCGGATGAGGAGGTTCGCCACGCCGGCCCCCATCAAGGCCGTAAGCAATGGCTCGATCGGTCCGTGGACCTGGCAACGCAGGCTCTTGCCCTCCGTGGCCAACCCGCTTAGGCCCGCAACGCCGCCAAAGTCCGGCATTTCGCCCGTAACGGTGGCCTCCACGGTGACGGCCGAGAGGTGCCTCATCTCGTCGAGACTTCCCGATTCCACCAACCTCCCGTCCCTGAGGATTGCCACTCGGTCGCAGAGGGCCTCCACCTCGCCAAGCACGTGGGACGAGAGGAAAACGGTTTGGCCACGCTCCCGCGCCTCACCGACGCAGACGCGGAAAGCCTGCTCCATCAAGGGGTCGAGACCGCTCGTCGGCTCGTCCAGCAAGAGAAGGTCGGCCCTGGACATCAGCGCTCCGATCAGAAGCACCTTCTGACGGTTTCCTCTCGAATAGGCTCGCACCTTCTTGGACGGGTCCAGCTCGAAGCGGCCTATCAGCTCGTCCCGGTAGGCTTCGTCGACCTCGCCGTGGACCTGGGCAAGCAGGTGCAGGGTCTCCGCTCCGGTCAGCTCTGGCCAAAGGTTTGCCTCCCCTGGCACCACCGCCACACGCTGGTGAGCCTCGACCGGCCGCCGCCGGCAGTCGATCCCGAATATCTCCGCCTTCCCGGCACTTGGCCGCACCAGGCCCAGCAGCAGGCGGATGGTTGTCGTCTTCCCGGCCCCGTTCGGCCCCAGGTAACCGATGACCTCGCCCGCACTTACTTCGAGATCCAGGTCAACCAGCGCACTGACGTCGCCATAGCGCTTTGACAGGGCCTGGGTCCTTATTGCGAGATCAGCCGCTCTTGTCATCTTTGCTCTCTCCTTCCGGGCGCCGCTGCTTCCCGAGCCGTCCAAGTGCCTCGCGCGCGCGGCCGGCGACTTCGGGGGTCAGCAACGGCTTGGAGTAGAACTCCAGCTTTGCTTCGGCGAGTTGCAGGTATCCCTCGCGGCTGAGCACGTCGGCCCCGAACTCGCGCGAGAGCTGTTCGCGCATCATGAGGGACCCCGTCTCCATGGCCACCAGCAGCGCCGCATAGGGCCTCGGGTGGGTGATGCGCCCGCCCGCGTTGTCCTCCACCCAGCGCTGGGCAAGGTCGACAAGCTCGCTGAAGATCGCGTCCGCCGCCGCGGAGCCGTCCAGCAGCGAGTGAGCGAAGTAGCGCCAGTAGAGGAGCAGGGCCGGCTCGGCGGTGGCCACGAATGACGCCTCGGCGAGGCCATCTCCCAGCAGGGCACGCTCCTTGATCCGCAGGAAGCGGTCGAGCACGTAGCTGTCGCATTCGGCCCGCAGGCTGCTCTTGGAGCCGAAATGATGGCGAACGAGCCCACCCGAGACCCCGGCAGCCGCGGCGATCTCGCGGATGGAGATGGCACCGATTCCGCGCTCCGCGAAGAGCGTTATCGCGGCGTCCCTTATGCGTGCCTTGGCCGTCAAGTCTTCAGGCGGCCTGTCTCCGATTGAATCGCTCAACTCGGCTCCAGTGCCTCTCGGGCAATACTTTGCACAGTAACGCAGAAAGTTGCGCATTTGTATAGGGTTCGGGCAATTTGGCCGCGTCCGCGCCGTTTGAGCCCGTTACGGGTTCGATCCGGGCCGGTCGGCGGCCGGGGCGACTTGCACCCGGGCCCACCTGCCCCGCGAGCGCCCTGGGTCGGCCGAGCCCCGACCGCTGAGCAGTTGAGCAGGCATGGTGATGACGAGGAGGCCCGCCAAGACGGAGGCCAGCCCCACCCAGCCGAAGATCGGAAGGCGCTCGTGGAGGACCAGGGTGGCCAGGAGGGTGGCAACAGCGGGCTCGAGGAGGGACAGGGTGGTGGCGACGCTGGCGGTGATGGCTGCAAGGCCGCGTCCGAACAAGGTGTAGCCGAGGTACATCGGGACGGCGGCCATGTAGATAGCGACCGCGAGATTATGCCCGGATTGCATGATGGGTCCACCCGTGGCAACCAGGACGGGCATAAGGAGTAGGCCGCCGAGCCCGAAGATCGCGCCCATTGCGGGACGGGAGGGGACCCCCGCTCGCATCACCCGTGCCGCCCCCCAGGAGTAGGCGGCATAGGTGAACCCGGCCACCAGCCCGAGGCATGTCCCAAGAACGTGCGCAGTCCCGCCGGGCTGCCTGGCACCGTGTCCAGCCGCCAGTGCCACGACGCCCGCCACCCCCAGCGCCGTACCCAAGGTCCAACGCCTCGACAGGGGCCGGCCCTCGGCGAGGCGCTCGATGACCGCCGCCGCCGCGGGCGCCGAGCCGATGGAGATGACCGTTCCGGTGGCGACTCCTGCCAGCCGCATCGAGGAGTAGAAGGCGAGAGGATAGATCGCGACGGCCGCGGACGACAGGGCCAAGTGCCGCCACTGCGCCAAGAGGTCGGAGCGGTACCTCCCCAGGGAGCGGGCTGCCGTCGCCGCTTGGAGCAGGCCGCCGACGCCCATGGCCGCGGCTCCGATCGCCAGCGACCCCACGAGCGGCGCCTGAGTCGCCGCCGTGCCGGTGGTTCCCCAAAGGATGGAGGCCGCCAGGACCCAGATCGCCGCGCGTCCCTCCCGGCCTTTCACCTCCGGCCGCCGGTTTCGGCGCCCAGGATTCGCAATGCCATCTCCCGGGCGCGGTGAAGGCGGGGGGAGGCGCCGTCCAAACCCGCGCGGGCCATGGCCCCTTCCAACAAGTAGGAAAGCTCCTCGGCGACTGGCGCGACCCTGTCGGCCCGCATGGCCGGCAGGTCTGCGACGGCGGTGGCCAGCAACGACTCCACTTCTTCCTTGTGCCTGCGCACCAGCGTCCGGCCGGGGGCACCGGCCGGGAGCTCAGCGGCCGCGTTGAGCAGCCCGCATCCGCGGAAGCCATGCGCGTAGGCCATTTCGGCATGATCGATGTATGCGTCGAAGACCGCGAGCACCCGGTCTGGCGCGTTGGCCGCCATTGCGAAGCGGCGCCGGTGGAGCTCGAGCCACTCGGCATGGCGCCGCTCCAGGTAGGCCAGGATGAGGTCGTCCTTGGATGCGAAGTTGTTGTAGAGGCTCATCCTGGCTACGCCCGCCGCTGCAGTGATCGCGTCGATACCCGTCCCGTTCACGCCCTGGTCGTAAAAGCATTCCGCCGCCGCCTCGAGCAGGCGCTCCCTTGCGGGCGCCTTTCGCTGTGGCGGTACGGCTTCGGCGCCATTGCGATCTTGAGCACTCGGCATGGCTCACCTCCCGGACTAGATAGATCAGTCTATCTAGTTAGTCATCCGGGTTCAAGCGCGCAGCAGCTGAGATGGCTCAGGCCGAAGTGAGGGTGTCGTCTCCCCCTTCTCTGAGCAGATCGACTCTCGGCGCGCCCCAAGCTCCTTGGGGCGATGCGGTCGCCTAGGGCCGGCCGGGCGTAGGGGCCGGTGCCCTCCTCCCGCCGGCCAGGATCAGGCCGTCTCTCCGAGAGCGATGCTGCGCGAGGTGAGTCGATAGACCGACTTGGAGCCCAGCAGCACCCCCGAGAGCACCACCATTGCCACAGCGGCAACGGCTGCTCCCTCCTGAGCGGAGATCACCGCGGTGGCCGCGCCACCCAGCACTTGACCAAGAGGATAGAGGGCGACGGATCCGAAGATGTCGAAGGCCGAGACCCTGGACATCGCCTCCAAGGGGAAGGTTCGCTGCATTGCGGTCTCCCAGTTGACCCCTATGAAGGCGAAACCCATCCCCTCCAGGGCAAATGCCGGAAGCATGAGGGCCACCGGGGCGGCCATGGCGAGAAGGACCAGCGCCGGTGTCAGGGCCAGCGCGATGATGCTGGAGGTCCAGACGGGCCGCTTGAATTTGATCCTCGAGGCCAGCGCCGCTCCGGCGATGCCGCCGAGGCCCTCGACTCCTCCAAGTATCCCCCAGGCCGCGGCCCCGCCCAGATGGTGGGATTTCATGATCGCGGGCCCCAGCACCACCAGGGGTCCGAAGACCAGGAGGTGCATGAAGGAGTAGATGACGATGGTGATGAAGCACCAGGCCTGGGAACGCACTTCGCGGTATC
>JAKAOC010000276.1 GCA_021823385.1 Actinomycetes bacterium | reverse complement strand
TACTCCTCATAACCATCAACCGGCCCGAGAAGTACAACGCCACCGACGCCGAGCTGCACGGGGAACTGGCGCGCATCTGGCGCGACGTCTCCAACGACCCCGAGACCCGCGTCGCGGTGGTGACCGGCGCCGGCAAGGCCTTTTCGGCAGGTGGGGACCTCTCCATGGTCGCTGACATCGCCGGCAATCACGATCGGGTGGCGCACATGCTCTCGGAGATGAGCGAGATGGTCTACAACATCATCAACTGCGAAAAGCCCATCGTCAGCGCCATCAACGGCGTGGCTGTGGGTGCCGGCACGGTGGTGGCGCTCCTGGCGGACATCTCCATTTGCGCGAAGGACGCGCGCATCGGCGACGGGCATGTGAAGCTCGGGGTCGCGGCCGGGGACCACGCGGCCATACTCTGGCCACTGCTTGCGGGAATGGCCAAGGCGCGCTATTACCTGCTCACAGGAGAGATGCTCACCGGCGAGGAAGCCGAGAGAATCGGCATGGTTTCCAAGGCCCTGCCGCGCGAGGAGGTCCTTGGCGAGGCCATGCGGGTCGCCGGGGAGCTGGCCCGCGGCTCACAGCTCTCCATCCGCCTGACCAAGCGCGCCCTCAACGGGTGGCTGCGCAGCGCGGGGTCGATATTCGACCAATCCGCGGCGTATGAGATGCTTTGCTTCATGGGTGAGGACGTCCTGGAGGGCGTGGCCGCGCTGAGGGAGAAGCGTGCACCGCAGTTCCCCTCCGCCAGGTAGGCCGGCGGCTACTCCCAGTAGTAAAGGTGCTCGGGCCTGCCGCTCGCCCCGTAGCGCATGGTCAAGTTGACCCTGCCCAGCTTTACCAGGTAGGACAGGTAGCGCTGGGTGGTGCTGCGTGCCAGGCCCGTGCGCCGGGAGATCTCGTCGGCGGTGAGCTTCTCGTTCACCGCGCGCAGGGTGGAGACAACCAGCTCCATCGTGTGCGGGGAATGGCCTTTGGGCAGCGGGGCGTCGGGAGAGGTGCGCATCGCCGACCAGAGACGGTCTATCTGGGCCTGGTCCAGGTCCGATGAGCCCTCGAATTCGTTTCGCATCAGCTGGTAGGCGTGCAGGCGCTCAGTCAGGCTGCGGAGGTCGAAGGGCTTGGTGATGTAGTGGATCGCCCCGCACTTCATCGCCTCTCGCACGCTGGCGGCATCCTTGGCCGCGGTTATGACGATGACGTCGGGCCGAGGAGGCTCACTCTGGCGCAGCGTGCGCAGCACGCTTAGGCCGTCGGTGTCGGGCAGGTAGAGGTCGAGCAGCACCAAGTCCGGATGGAGGTCCTCACTGGCTTTGACGGCAAGGGCTCCGGTGTTGGCGTATCCACAGGTCTCGAAGCCGTCGATCCGGTCCACATAGGCTCCATGTAGCTGGGCAACGCGGAAGTCGTCGTCGACGATCAGGGTACGGACCTTGGAGCCCGCACGGCTTGCACCAGTCGATTCCATACTCATCCCCCGGCCTCGGCTGCCTCGGCCAGCAGCTCGATCGGTTCCGCCGCCTCCTCACCGTCTGGCTCCACCGCATTTTGCAGCTCCACCGCGAAGGAGGCGCCGGGAACGTTCTCGACCGTCACCTTGCCATCGTAGCCCGAGGTGATCTGAGCGACTAGAGCAAGCCCCAGGCCCCGGCGGTAACCACCCTTGGAGCTCTTGGTGGAGAAGCCGTCGACGAAGATCGAAGGCAGCACCTCGGCGGGTACGCCGGGCCCCGAGTCCGTCACCCGAAGGTGCAGGTCCGCCCCTGTGGTGGATATCCACACCGATATCCAGCCCTCCGCCTGAGGGCCACGCGCCTTTGCGCGGCCGTCCATCACCGCATCCAGCGCGTTGTCGATCAAATTGCCGAGCAAAGTCACCACGTCGAGCTGGTTGTGAAGCCTGCCGCACTGATGTGAGGAGTCCTCCAGGATCAGGTCGACGCCCTTCTCGGAGGCGACCGCTCCCTTGGCCAGGATCAGCGCCTTCAACATCTGGTCCGCGATCGACTCGACCCGCTCCGCCGCGTCCTCCCTCCGGGCGGAGAGATTCATGGCGAAGCTGGCCGCCTCGTCGACCTCGCCCAGTTCGATCAGGCCCACGATGGTGTGGATCTTGTTGGAGAACTCGTGCGCCTGGGCCCTGAGCGCCTCGGTCATGCCCACCATTCCATCCAGCTCGCGCAGCAGGCCTTCCCACTCGGTGCGGTCCGAGACGGTGATCACGAAGCCGAGGTGCATCTCGTCACGCTCGACGCTCATGCGCGAGACCGAGAGTATCGACTGCCCCACCACCACGGGCAGGTCGCGCCCCGGTATCTCACCGGTAAGGATCTGGCGTAGCCGCCGGCCGCGCACCAGGTGGCGGATGGGCCTGCCGACCGAATTGGCGGGCAGGTTCAGAAGCCGTCTCGCTTCGGCGTTGACAAAACGGATCCGCCCGTCCCGGTCACAGCCGACCACCCCCTCGGAGATTCCTCTGAGCAGGGCTTCCTGCTCCTGCAAGAGGCCGATCACCTGGGCCGTGGACAACCCCAGGGCATCGCGCCGGCTAAGCGCCCTCATCCTCCACAGGCCGAGCGCCAGCACCAGAAAGACCATCGGAGCCAGCCACCAGTCCTGCTCCACGGCGTCGGCGGCCATGGTGGCGCCGGTAACGCCCCGCTTTGCCACCTCGAGCGTGGCCAGGGGGACTTTGGAAATGGTCGGTTTGACGTAACGGTAGTCGAGCGTCCCACTTCCGGCGATCTGCGAAGCACAGTAGCTGATGTGCCCGGCCGGCGGCTCAAAACGAGAGCCGGCAACGGTCGGAGGCGATCCGGGTGGGGTCGTGGCCGTCCCGGTGGAAGGCGATCCGGGTTGGGTCGTGACCGTCCCCGCCGCAGGCGGAACCGGCTCGAAGTAGCCGGGCAGAACGACGATGGCCACGCCTAGGGCGCCGCACACGTTGGAGAAGGCCACGGCGGCGCCCGGGGTCACGTTCACCTTGGTTCCATCCGTGGATACGCCCGCCAGCACGCTTGGAATCCGCGAGACCAGCGAGGCCGCATTCCCGACCTTCTCGGAATCGGCGAGTTGCGCCTTGTGCGAGGCGGTGGCAAATGCGGAATAGAGCGCCGCCACCGTCACCACCAGCGCCATCACGGCGGCCGCGGACAGCATGTCGCGGGTCGACTTGGATCCCTGCTCGTTACCCTCGTGCAATCGACTGACCCCCGCCGGCCGCCGGCTCGAGGGCCTCCTTCAACCTCCCAAATATGCCATGGGATCGGCGGAAAAGGCCTTCAGGCAGCCTCTCGCGCAGAAGTAATATGTGCGCCCCTCGAACTCGCTTTTCAAAGACGACTCTACCGCCGCAACCTCCATCTGGCATACCGGGTCGACCGCGACCTCCGGAGCGGGCGCGAGCTCGCTACGCGGGCGCAGCGATACGATCTCGGCAAGTATCGAGACTGCGATCTCCCCGGGAGAGGAAGCGCCGATATCGAGGCCGGCCGGAGAGTGGATACGGCTCCGCTCCCCGTCTCCAAGTTCCATTGCGCCCAGAACCCCCGCCGCGCGCTTGCGGCTGGCGACCAGACCGACGTAGGCGACGCCCGCCCTCAACGCCTCGGCGATTACCGCCTCCTCGTCGAAGCCGTGGGTGGCCACGACCACCGCCACGGTCTCCTCCGCAATCGGCTCCCCGGGGCGTCCCTCCACCGCGTCGAAGCCCAGCGCGGCCGCACCATCGCGCAAGGCGGCCGCTATCGGGCTGCTGCCATAAACCCGGACAAGCGGCGCGGGAAGCGTAGGTTCCAGGAACATCTCCAGGGTCCCGCCGGAGAGACAGGGGTTGGAGACCCGAATCACGCCGTCGGCCGCCGGAGCGGCCTCGGCATCTGGAGCGATCAGCACCATTCGGGGACGCCGCTCCGCGAGGCTTCGAAGCGATTCGGCGCGCACCGTGGCCTGCGCACATGAGCCGCCCACGAAGCCCTCGATGCTGCCATCGGCCAGCACCACCGCCGAGTCCCCCGGTTTGGCGCTGGTTGGGGCCTCGGCGCGAAGGACCGTGGCCATCACGAAGGGAACTCTCTTGGCGCGCAGCTCACCGGCTCGAGCCGCCAAGTCGAGCCTGCTCATTGGATCGCCAGGTCGGTGCGCATCGGGTTCCCCTGCATCGCCCGCCAAACCTGCGCAGGCGTGAGGGGCATGTCAGCATGCTTGACGCCGAATGGCGCGAGTGCGTCGATGACCGCGTTGACGACGGCCGGGGGCGAGCCCACGGTGGCCGACTCCCCCACTCCTTTCAGACCCAGGGGGTGGTGCGGCGAGGGGGTGACCGTCTCGCCGGTCTCCCAGCTCGGACACTCGAGCGAGGTGGGGATCAGATAGTCCATGAACGATGCGCCGAGGTTGTTGCCGTCCTCGTCGAAGGCGATCGCCTCCATCAGCGCCATTCCCACCCCGTCGGCCAAGCCGCCGTGAACCTGGCCCTCGACGATCATGGGGT
>JAKAOC010000275.1 GCA_021823385.1 Actinomycetes bacterium | reverse complement strand
AACGTTCGCCCACCATGCCGCGCCCGTTGTCCTCCACCAGGACGCTCAACTCATCGCTGGCTGCGCGCAGCGAAACGGTGGCGGTGGAGGCCTGCGCATGTTTGGCGATGTTCGAGAGCGCCTCGCGGAGCACTTGCAGCACCTGCCCGGCCAGGGCAGCGTCAACGAGGGTGTCCAATGGCCCCGTGAAAGTCACCGACGCCTCGAAGCCCAGAACCGGCTGCATCTCGCGCACCAGCGCCAACACTCTTGCACGGAAGCTTTCGCGGAAACGTTCGCGCGAAACTTCGAGGGCGAAGATGGTTACTCGGATCCGCTTTATCGCTTCGTCAAGGTCGTCGATAGCTGCCTGCACACGAGAGGCGGCTTCCGGGACGATGATGATGCGGAGGGTCGTCTGTAGGGAGAGTCCTATCGCGAATAGGCGCTGGATGATCTCGTCGTGCAGCTCTCGGGCGATACGTTCCCGGTCCGCCCGCATGGCGTAGTCCGCGACGGCCGACTGGAGCCGGGCGTTCTCGATGGCAATCGCCGCTGCGCGTGCCAGATACGAGATAATGGTCTCGTCGTCCTGGTCGAACTCCTCGGCCCCCAGCTTGTTGGTGAGATACAGATTGCCGAAGACGCGCTCGCCCACCGAGATGGGCACCCCCAGGAAGCTGGTCATCTTCGGGTGATTCGGGGGAAAGCCGACTGCGAGAGGATGGTCGGAGACGTTCTTGATGCGTATCGGCTTGGCGTCGGTGATGAGAAGGCCGAGCACGCCACGCCCGGTTGGCCTCTCCGGGATTCGGCCCTCGGCACCCGGATCGATTCCGTAGGTAATGAACTCCCCGAGATTCACTCCGGTGTCGTCGAGAACGCCGAGCGCCGCGTACTGCGCCGACGCCAGCATGCAGCTCTCTCGGACCAGGGTCTCGAGAACCACGCGAAGAGATAGATCGCGCTCGATGACGAGCACGGCGTCAAGTAGCCGTCTCAGACGCTGGGGATCATCGATCTTGCTGAGAGGCATGTCAAAACTTTATCTGTCGAGGAACCAGTGGGAGCGGGAGCGGCAAGGGAGTTATCGACGAAGCTGCCCCGCGTTGCGCGGTGGAGAGACCTACCGCGCCGGTTTGATAACCTGTGCCCGGATGTAAATGACGTGGAGGCGATTATGGCCGAGGTCGCGGTGCGAGAGGTGAAAGGGCTCCGCTTCGAGGAGCGGGACTTGAGGGGCAAGGTTCCTGACCTCGCCAGGGGAGGGGAGTTCGGAGAGATTCCCCTGGTCCGGCGAATCGATCCCATTTTCGGCACCGGGGTGCGCTTTGTGAGCGGGGCCAAGATACAGCCCGATAGCAAGGCTGACGTCACGGAGCTGACCGCCCCCGGCGGCTTCTGTCCCTTCTGCCCCGGGTCGCACGAGAAGTACACCGTCCCATTCCCCTCCGAGATGGTCCCCGAGGGCAAGATCAGGCGTAATCTGGCCCTGGCAGTACCAAACATCATCGCTTATTCGACTTACTCCGCGGTCGCGGTCTACGATTCGACTCGCCACTTCGTCCCGATGGAGGAGTTCGAGCCGGGCCTTCTCCACGACGCCTTCTCGGCAGTGCTTCAACATGTGCGCGACGTTCGCGCCTACGATCATCTGGCCTGCTACAGCTCGATCAACGCAAACTATTTGCCGCCTTCGGGCAGCTCACTGATTCATCCGCATCTCCAATCCTCTAATGACTACGTTCCCCTCACGGCCCAGTCGGTGCTGATCGAGCGGGCTCGCCGTCACCGAAAGGAGGGTTGGAGCAGCCTGCTAGGTGACTACGTCGATGCCGAGCGTGACGGCGCGCGCTACGTCGGCCGCATCGGGGACGTGGAATTCCTGGCTCCGTTTGCGCCGAGCGGCTTTCGCGAGGTTTGGGCGGTCCTCGGAGGTGCTGCGGACATCGTCGACCTTTCAGACGAGCATGTGGTTGCTTTCACAGACGGCTTGGCGAGGATTCTTGGGGCCTACGTCGAGTGGAACCTGGGCAGCTTCAACTTCGCGCTCACCGGAGGTGGTGCCGACGCCGAGGCGCTCGGCTTGAATCCGCTCTTCCGCATAGTCGCCCGCTCTAATCCCGAGCCGTGGTATCGGTCGGATGTCACCTACTTCGAGAGGCTTTACGGCGAGCTGATGGTAGACATCACACCGGAAGAGACCGCGGCGGGCCTGCGCGAGCGTTTTTAGCCGGCCGCGTGCCCGGGAGTCGCCGGGACGGCCCTGTTGTTCGCGGAGTCGCTCGCGGCAGGGCGTGGGGGTCTCGGCGCTGGTCGGCTAGACGGGCGGTCGAAGTGGTACCTTGTGATGGCCATCACGGTGACCACCAGCGTCCCAATGATGTACAGGCCGGCAACGGCGGCCGTGTCGGTGCCGGCCATAATTCCGTGGATCATGATGAGGGCGAAGCTAATCAAGGCGTAGCGGTGCACCATCTTCCAATTGAATAGCTTCACCCTCACCTTCAGCCACGCGGTGATGCCAACCGCGAGGACCGAGTAGAGCGCCAGCGTTCCCAGGGCCACGGGCACGGGACGGTAACTGCTCATCAGCGGCACGAAGGCGCCTATGGCGCCGACCTTGGCAAAGCTGTCGGCGATTATCGCACTGATGTGGATGAAAAGTAGCACCGCGCCGGTTGCGGCCAGGGTCTTGTGCGCCGAATTCAGGCTGATCGGGTGAAATAGGCCCCCGGTCTTGTTGCGCTTCGGGTGAGTCATCCATAGTCCGATGCACACAAGAAGAGTGGTCACCGCCGCTAACGCCAGTCCGGTGCCGCGGGCGATGACCCAGGGTGCCAGCGCGGGGGTCGCATTCCGCGCCAGCACCCTGACCATGGCGAAGCCGGCCACCACTGATGCTGAGCCCACCAGCAGCGCAAAGAAGACCGATGGGGCTTCGTCGTCCGTTGCGCTTGGAATGGCGTCGCCAGCTCGCGAGGCACGCTTTCGTTCCGGAAGGTCTTCTTTGTTCCGAGCGCCCATCGTTTATGCGCTCACTGATACCGGCTCCAGCGGGGAGGAGACCTCGGAGAGGATGCAACCCGTCGCACGCGTCGAGCCTTCCGCCTGCACCTGCATGTACCTTTTCCAGGCGGAACTATACCGGATTCCGCCGGCGCTGTTTATGAGCAACGCTGCTATCTCGCGGTCCCGAGCGAGTTCCAGGCCACGATCCTCGCCAAGGAGGAAAATCCACTTGGAGAAGACTTCGGCCCTTGCCGAATCGGCATCGACCACGGTTACCGCGTAGAGATCGGATCGGGCCGAATCCATGGTGGCGGGATCGATTATGTGGTGCTTGGCTTGGCCGCCCAACTTCCAATTCCGCACCTTTAGCGAGGAGGTTGCGATCGCACCTGACCCAATCCTCACCAGCATTGGAAGGCGCGCAGAGGAGAAGGGACTTTCGATGTCCACGAACCATGGCTCATCGTCGCTGGGGTCGAGGTGGGTCCGGATATCGCCACCGGCTTCAATCAGGTGGCTCCCTGATTCGCTGTGCCGAAGGTGGTCGCTAAGCATGCGCAGGGCGAGGCCTTTTCCAATGCCGCCCAGATCGATCGGCTCGGACCCGATCCGCAGTACGTCGGCGTGCTCGTCGAATGCCGCGCAGAAGTCCGAGTCCGGTCGCGTGGGGGTCGAGCCTTGGCCGAGGGTGAGCTCGGAGCCGGTGCCAAGGTCAGCGAAGGTCCGGTCATAGCCCAGGTGGTCAAGCGCGCGCTTGACTCTGGGGTCGAAGTATCCGCCGGTAAGGCGGTGAGCACTCAGCGCCTCGAACACGGCCAGCTTGAGGAGGGTGGACGGGTGGCGCTGCTCCCCGCTCTGGTTCAAAGAGCTGAGCTCGGAGTCGGCAAGGAAGCGGCTCCAGGATGCCTCCATGCTGTGCAACAGGCGCTCGGTTGCATCGGCAAGGCGCTCTGTATCCCGCTGGCTGGCGACGCGTAGCTGAAAGTTGAAATATGTGCCCATGGCGTGTATTCGCCAGGTGCCCGGCTCCGTTTTCATTTCGTCATCCTGCTGCCATCATGCTGGCGGTCGTCGTTGCTGAGGGTGCGCTCCCAATTGACACCGAGGGCACCCGGACGGTGTTTCCGGACGAAGACCCTGCAGTGGCCGGCGCTGGTGCGGGCTTCTGGTTCTGGATGGCGGTAATCCCGTTGGAGATGGCGCTTAAACCGGCTTGATCTTGGGAGGACGCCGCCTGCAGCGATGCGAGCTGTGACGCGCTGCGGTTTATCGCCTTTGCCACAGCGAGGTATTGTTCTTCGGCCGCTTTTGCCGCCCTGGCCTTGGCCGCCGCGGCGGCTTTCTGCGTGGAGTTGTAGAGGTGGCGTGGGTTCGAGACGAACGAGACCGCCTGCATCGTTCCGTAAGCCGTCACCGGCACGATCACCGCCACCGGGACCAGGCGCCGGGCCGCAGTCTTTGCCTTGGATGGGCGACGCTTCTTATTCTCCGCCATGGCGCTGCCTAGTTGTCGCC
>JAKAOC010000274.1 GCA_021823385.1 Actinomycetes bacterium | reverse complement strand
TGGCGGTAACCCCAATCGTCGAGGGCCGCGCGATCAAAGGTCCCGCCGATCGTGTATTGGATTCGCTGGGATTCGAGTCGAGCGCCCTGGGTGTCGCGCGCTTCTACGCCGACTATTCGGGGACGTTCATCCTTGACACGAGGGATTCCGCGCTGGCCGACCAGATATCATCCCTGGACATGCGTGCCAGGCATACAGACACCATCATGCACGACACCGGAACCAGAACGGCGCTCGCGGAATTCGTGCGCGGGGTTATCGAGGGGGCCTGAGGTGCGGGACTCCTTCGATGCGCCGGCACTGAAGATCATCGGCATCGCCGGGATCCCCGAAGTGACCGCCGGTGCCAACGTCGCCGACCTGATCATGGAGAACTTCGAACTCTACAGCAACGACGTGGTGGTTGTGACCCAGAAGATCGTCTCGAAGTCCGAAGGACGCATCGTGGCGCTGGATCCCAATCGTCCGGCGGAAGAGCAGATCGAGGAGCTCATCCGCTCCGAGAGTAAACGCATCCTTCGGCAGCGCGGCAGCCTCTTCATCACCGAGACCAACTTCGGCTATGTCTGTGCCAATGCGGGGATCGACCAATCCAACGTCCCCGAAGGGACCGTGGCGCTCCTGCCACGCGACCCGGACCGCTCAGCGAGGCGAATCCGCGACCGCATTCTTGCCAAGTCCACCAAGCGCGTCGGGGTGATAATCTCGGACACCTTTGGCCGCACTTGGCGCCAGGGCGTGACGGACGTGGCGTTGGGGGTGGCGGGAATCGCCGCGGTGGTGGATCTGCGTGGAATGCCGGACGCCAATGGCAGAACGCTGCATGTCACTCAAATTGCGCTCGCTGATGAGCTCGCCTCGGCCGCGGAGCTGGCCAAGCCAAAGGGGGGCGGAGTCGGAGCGGTTGTGATCCGAGGCGTCGCCGCCGAGCACTTTCGCGAATCCTCCGTAGCCGGGGAGCTGGTCCGCCCGTACGTGGAGGACCTCTTCCGCTGAGGCGGACTCACTCCTCTTTGGCGCCGTCCGATTGCCTGGGGGACCTGCGTAGGAAGTATTCCTCGGGATTTGCGCGGTACCAGTCCACGAGCGAGCCGACCCCGGTATCCAGGTCGGTGAATGACCGCCAGCCCAATTGCGTGGCCGCGCGCGAGGCATCCAGGCAAGAGCGCAGGATATCCCCCGGCCGGGCTGAAGCCAGCCGCGGCCTCAAGGTGCTGCCCGCAGTCCGGGCGATCAGCTCGTAGAGGTTCACCACGGAGGTCTCACGCCCCGTGCCAACGTTTATAACCAGCCCACCGCCGTTGTCCATCGCGCGAACGAGAGCGTCCACCACGTCGGCAACGTAGACGAAATCTCGCGTCTGCTTGCCGTCTCCGTAGATCGTGCTCGGCCTGCCCGTCAGACAACGCTCGGTGAAGATTGAGATAACTCCGGACTCTGCAGCTCCACGCTGCCGCGGGCCGTACACGTTGGCAAAGACAAGTGCGGTGTACTCGAGGTCCCGGCTGCGGCGATAGACGTCAAGGTAGTCGATTGCGGCCTTCTTGGAGACTCCGTAAGGCGAGCTTGGCACTAGTGCGGATGTCTCCTGGATGGGCAGGTCGATCGCCGCATCGCCGTAGATGGCCGCCGATGCCGCAAAGACGATCTTGGCTCCGCCGCCGTTCAGAGCGGCCTCGAGCACCCTCAAGGTGCCTCCAAGGTTGATCGTAAGATCTTCGAACGGGTCCTCCATCGAGCGCGCCACATCGCTACGCGCCGCCAAATGGAAGATCACGCTTGGTCGCCGCCGCTTGGCAAGCTCAGCCAATGCCGGAGACCGGACGTCCATCTGGTGGAAGGAGAACTGTCCGTGTCCTCCCGACCTGGCCTGGGCGAGATTGGACAGCCTTCCGGTCGATAGGTCGTCGACGACATCGACGCCATACCCGAGCAACAAGAGCTGATCAACCAGATGAGAGCCGATAAAACCGGCCCCGCCGGTAACCAGGACGCGGTCCATCAGTCAGGAATCCTTTGCGCCACCAAGCGGTCCCCACGGGAAAGCGGCGCACCCTTGGCCAGCACCGACCCCTCGTCGAGAACTGCCTCCGGGGGGACCACACCCCCCACGCCCACGATCGAGTCGAGAATCTGCGCATGGCGGGCGATGGTCGCACCCGCCATGACCACCGACTTGACCACCAAGCAGCCCGCTTCGAGGACCGCATTCGGGCCGACGACGGAAGCAATGATCCGGGCGCCGGGGTCAATGCGGGCGCTCTTGGCTATGAGAGAGTCCCCCACCAGCTCGAAGCCGGACGGAGTGGCCCCCACCAAGTCGATCTCGGCGGAACTCGCCGCACCGGTGTCACCACGGACCAGCACGGACAAGAACTCGAGGTTGACGGTTCGAAAGTTATCGACGGTCCCCGCATCGATCCAGAAGCCCTCGAAGGGAAGCGCAAACAGCTCGCCCCGGCTCGCCAGCAATGGGAAGACCGCCTTCTCGATCGATGCTTTGGCGCCAGGCTCGACGGAGGCCAACGCGGCAGGCTCGAGCACGTAGATGCCCGCATTGATCAAGTTGCTGGGAGCCTCTTCTCGTCTGGGCTTTTCGACGAAGGCCCGAACCCTGCCGTCTCCGTCGGTCGCAACGACTCCAAAGGCCGAGGGATCTTCCACCGGAATGAGCGCGATGGTGGCGTTGCCGCCATTGTTGCGATGGGCCTCCAGCAAGGCCGAGATATCGAAGTCGCAGAGGATGTCCCCGTTTACAACCAGGAACGTCTCCTGCAGGCCGGCGAAGTCGGCGGCAAACCGGATGCCGCCCGCGGTGTCGAGCGGCTCCGGCTCGACTGCGTAGACGATATCCACGCCGGCGACCTCCCCGGCGGGAAAGGCTTCGAGAAACACGTCAGGGCGGTAGCCCATGGAGAGAACCACGCGGTCGACCCCAAATGAGCCGAGCCGCTCGACCACGCGTTCCAGCATGGTGACCCCGGCAACGCAGAGCATCTGCTTGGGAATTTCGTGGGTGAGCGGCCTAAGCCTTGTGCCCATCCCACCTACCAGCACCACAGCCTGCAACGAGCCTCCTCAGTTACCTCTGGAGCGCGGGAAGCGGGGTAATCAGCGCTCACTCATCTTAGTATTCCGGCCCGCCCCCGAGCGGCCCGGATCTCATAGGTCAGGATCCAGCTCAGCCGGCTGCGGTCGAAGCAGTCGACGCAGGGGCCGTAGTGGCCGGGGAAAGACTGGGCACCGTCGTGGTCGTCGAGGAGAGCGTCTGCGTCAAGCCGAGGTTCACCAGAGCCTTGGTCGAGCCCGGCTTAGGCAGAGACGAACCCTTCGCAATCAGTCCGACGGAAATCAGCTCCTGGTCACCGAAACGGAGGTTGGCGGGGTTTCCCGTGTAGACCTTTCCGGCCGAAAGGAGCGACGACCAAACCTTCACCTGGATAGTGGCAGGCTTTCCGCTACAAGTGGAGCCGGACGTCAGCGCCGCGTGGCCCGGATAAAGGACCTTGCTGCCGGACAGATACAAGCCCTTATAACCGAGCACGAACTTGCCCAAGGTGGCATTTGAACCCTCGTTCAGCGCACTGCGCGGCTGTACGGTGATCAGCCCATTACCCGTGGTGTAGAACGAAAGCGACGAGGTCTTCGTCTGCGCCTTCAGGTTCGGAAGGAAAGCATTGCAGTCGTAGACGCCAAAGGCCACATGCCAGGTCTGACCAACCCGGGGTGGGGAACCCGCGGCGCCCGATGGGTGAAGGCGCTCGTAACGGGAGTAGCCGATGACGAAGATGCCGATGACGATGATCAGGGCGAGCGAGGTGTAAAAACCCAAAGGCATCTCACCCTTGCGCGTTCTGCTGCCGCCGGTAGCCGCCGCGCGCGCCACCCGCTTGCCAGTCGATCCCTTGGCCATATGTGCTGCTTACCCGCCTTGAACTCCGGTTTGACCCCTAACACTCTATCGGAAGCCGCCCACATGCCAACTTTCGGTATTGGCTACTGCGACGGGCCCCTCAGGCCCTTTGCGGCCACCTTGAGAGAGCCGACCGCAAAACGTAACAAAGCCCCGACAGCGACAAGCGGCAAAGCGAGCCTGCCTGGACCCGCCAGGGTCTGGTCGGCATAGCGCCAAAGTGACACGGAGTGCTGGGCGAGAACGAAATAGGGCCGCGAAATCGAAGATCTTCCCTGATGATGAACGACCACGGCTTGTGGCTCGTACCCAATCTCATAGCCCTGGGCTATCAGGCGCCTGCACAGCTCCACGTCCTCCAGGAACATGAAATAGCGATCGTCAAATCCACCGATCTCCAAGAAGAGCTGCCTGGGCAGCATTAGGAAGGCGCCGGATGCCCAACGGTCATGGCCGAGAGGTCCATCTGAAGCGGAGCGATAGTAGCGACTGGCTGGATTGGTCGGCCAGACCAGCCCCAGCGCTGCGTGCAGCGCCGATATCCACAGGCTTGGAAACCGCCGAATCGAAGGGTATCGGATGCCGTGAGCGTCAAGGATCAT
>JAKAOC010000273.1 GCA_021823385.1 Actinomycetes bacterium | reverse complement strand
AGTCCGTATTACCGCAGGGGCAATCTAGGCAAGAAAAGAAGAGGAGGGGGCGATGAGCTACCGGCTCGGAGTCGACGTAGGTGGCACCTTCACCGACGTCTTATTGGCAAATGAGGTTACCGGCGAGACGTTCCGCGCGAAAACCTCGTCGACACCCGCCGATCAATCGGTGGGCGTCCTGAGGGGCATGGAACAAGTGTGCCGGCAGGCAGGCATCGGCCTAGGGGATGTGGCCGAGGTGCTGCACGGCACCACGGTAGCGACGAATTCGATCCTCGAAGGCAAAGGCGCGAGGGTCGGGCTGGTCACCACCAACGGCTTCCGCCAGGTGTTGCAGATCGGGCGGTCCTTCGTCCCCGGGGGCCTGGCGGGCTGGATCATCTGGCCCAAGCCGGAGCCGCTTGCCGCGCTGGAGAACACTGTCGAGGTGGTCGAGCGCATCGGCTCCAAGGGCGAAGTGGTCACGCCTCTGGACGAGGACGACGTCCGCACCAAACTTCGGTACCTGAAATCCCAGGGCGTGGAGGCCCTGAGCGTGAGTCTCATCAACTCATACGCCAACATGGCGCACGAGAAGCGCATAGGTGAGATAGCCGCCGAGGAACTCCCAGGCGTTCCCGTGTCACTCTCCTCCGAGGTTCTGCCCGAGATCCGCGAGTACGAGCGCGCCATAACCACCGTCGCCAATGCGTACGTGCAGCCGCAGGTGTCCCGGTACATGGACAACTTGGCCGGCAAGGCCAAGGTGCCTGGCTCCGCCACCAAGCTCTACATTCTCAAGTCCGACGGAGGCCTCATCTCCGCCGACACTGCTGCCGAGAACCCGGTGTCGGTGATGATGTCCGGCCCCGCGGGCGGCGTGGTCGGCGCCGTCTGGTTCGCCGAGCAGGCCGGTTACAAGGACTTGCTCACCTTCGACATGGGAGGCACCTCCACGGATGTCGCGTTGGTGCAGGGCCTGCAGCCACGCATCGGTCGGGAGACGATGGTTGGGGACTTGACTGTCCGTGCCACCTCGGTGGATGTCCGCACCGTTGGTGCCGGTGGCGGGTCGATCGCTCACGTGCCTGCGCTGACCCAGGCCCTCCGCGTGGGCCCCCAGAGTGCGGGCGCCTCACCTGGCCCCGCTGCCTACGGTGCAGGCGGCACCGAGCCGACGGTCACCGATGCCAATGTCGTGCTCGGGTATCTCCCGAGCGAGCTGGCCGGCGGCGAAATCGCGCTGCAGAAGGACCAGGCGCGCGAGGCGGTCGGAACCATCATGGCCGCGACGCGGCTTGGCTCCGTGGAGGCCGCCGCGTCGGGCATCATCGACATCGTCAACGAAAACATGTTCGGTGCGCTGAGGCTGGTCTCGGTCCAGCAGGGTTTCGACCCCCGCGACTTCGCGCTTGTCGCCTTTGGCGGCGCCGGCCCGCTGCATGCAAACGCACTGGGCAAGCTCACCGGTGCTTGGCCGGTAATCGTCCCACCTTCTCCGGGCGTTCTCTGCGCTTACGGGGATGCCACCACGAGCGTTCGCGGAGAGGCGGTTCGCACTCTGGTGCGGAGGTTCGGAGAACTCACCGACGACACGCTTCGAGCCGAGCTCCTTGACCGAGCTGAAGCCGCTCGCGCCACCTTGCGCGACGAGGGAATTCCCGAGGATCTGCACCGGATCGAGTTCCAGGTCGACCTCAGGTATCACGGCCAGGGCTTCGAGATTCCGGTGGCCGTTGATATCGATGCCTTCGACGGCAAGGGCGCTGGGCTGGATTCGCTCCGCAAGTCCTTCGATGCCGAGCATGCGCGCCTCTTTTCCTTCTTGCTGGAGAGGAGCGAGCACGAGCTGGTCTCCATCCGTGCCACCGCCAGTGGGCCGAGGCCGAATGTGACCTCGTCGCACATCCCATCCGGCGGCAAGGAGGCCTCGGCTGCGGAAACCTCCACTACCGAGATCTTCGTGGACGGCGGCTGGGTCAGCGCAAAGGTCTATGACCGCGCCAAGTTGCTCGCCGGAAACGAGGTGGCCGGTCCCGCGATCATCACCGAGATGGACTCGACCACTCTCGTGCTGCCCGACCACTATGCAACTGTCCACGACAGCGGCAGCTTGCTCATCCGACCGATCGACCAGAAGTGACGAATGGGGGAAACTGAAAGATGGCACGCCTGATCGAAACCTCGACCACACCGGTGAACCCGGTAGACGTCGACGTAGTTACCCTCGACATCATCGAAAATGCGCTGCGCCATGCTCGCTACGAGATGGACGAGGTCTTATTCCGCACCGCGCTTTCACCGGGAATCCGCGAACAGCACGACGAGTTCCCCTTGATCGGCGATCCGGAAGGAAAGATGGTGGTCGGCCAATTCGGCCTCTCCATCCCGGACTTCCTGGAGAACTTCGAAGGGGAGATTCACGAGGGCGACGTACTCCTCACCTCAGATCCGTACTCCTGCGGGGCAGCCATCAGCCACGCCAACGACTGGTTGGTGGTCATGCCGATCTATTTCGGGGGGCGCATCGTCGGGTGGTCGTCGATGTTCGGGCACATGAGCGACGTCGGCGGCAAGACCCCGGCGTCCATGCCTACCGACGCGAAGACGATCTTCGAGGAGGGCGTGATCATTCCGCCCTTCAAGCTCTACAACAAGGGCGTCCTGGCGGACGATTCGCTCAGAATCATTCTCAACCAGGTCCGCACGCCGGAGTGGAACCGCGCCGACCTGAACGGTCTGGTGGCGGCCTGCCGGACAGCTTCCCGCCGAATCCAGGAGCTTTGCCAGCGCTTCGGGGTTGACACCTATATCTCGGCGCTCAACGCTCTCCTTGATCGCAATTACCGCGCGATGAAGGTGCTGCTCGAGATGGTCTTCAAAGAGGGCGAGACTCTCGCCTTCGAGGACTACATCTGCGACGACGGCGTAGGATACGGTCCCTACAAGCTCAAGCTCAGCCTCACCCGCATCGGCGACAAGGTGACGTTGGATTTCTCGGGGTCCAGCCCACAAGCGCAGGGGCCGGTCAACTATTTCATCAACGAGAACCTCGTCCGGATGTTTTTCGGCATCTACATGATCACGGTTGCCGATCCGCAGATCCTCTGGAACGACGGCTTCTATCCGCTGGTGGACGTGATCATTCCGGATGACTCTTTCTGGAAGCCTGCCTACCCGGCCGCTCTCAACGCCCGCAACCACGGCATCGGGCGCGTCTTCGACCTTTTCGGCGGACTCCTCGGCCAGACCAACCCGGATCTGCTGAACGCCGCGGGCTTTTCGTCCTCGCCCCACTTCATGTACTCCGGCAACTACACCGAGGGTGACAAGGCGGGCGAGTGGTTCCAGCTCTACTCAATCGGCTTCGGCGGTATCCCCGGCCGCCCGATCGGGGACGGCCCCGATGGCCACTCGCTCTGGCCATCGTTCGTCAACATCCCCTGCGAGTACCTGGAATCGTATTACCCGATGCGAATCGAGAGGTGGGAGACGATCGCGGACACCGGGGGCGCGGGCCTGCACCGCGGCGGCAACGGAGTCGACGTTGCCTACCATTTCCTCGAGCCCGGCACTATCGCCATCCACGACGACCGCTGGCTGACCTACCCATGGGGCGTCAACGGCGGCGAACCTGGAGCGCGTGGCCAAAAGTGGATCGACCGGGTCGATGGGAGGCGCGAGATCATCCCCAGCAAGGTGATCGACGTTCCCGTCTATCCCGGCGACGTTCTCCACTTTGTGACCTGGGGCGGCGGCGGCTGGGGCGACCCGCTCAAGCGCGATGCCGAACTGGTCGGTCTGGAAGTCAAGCGTGGGCTGGTTACTGCGGAGGGAGCTAAGCGATACGGCGTTGTCTGCGATGACCGCGGCGTCGTCGACCATGGGGCCACCGCATCCTTGCGTGCGGAGATGGCAAAGGGCCGTCCGGAGCCGTTGCCCACCTTCAACATGGGGCCACCGCTCGAGACGATTCTCGCCCGCTGTGAGGAGGAGACGGGTCTCCCCGCCCCCAAACCGCCCGTCGCACGCGTGTAGGCGGAGATGGGCGAGACAACCTTCGCGCAAGGGTTCGCAGGCTCGCTCACCCCGGGGAAGCGGCCGGCCCTGATCGTCATAGACATGATGCGCGCGTATTACGTGGAGGGCAGCGCGTTCCGCCTGCCTTCCACGAGCAGTGTGGAGTCGGCGGGCAGGGTGCTCGCCGCGGCACGCGCCGCTCGAATCCCCGTCGTGCACACGAGGGTGGAGTTCGGCCCGAACGCGATTGACGGCGGTGTCTTTGTGCGAAAAGTGCCTGCGTTGCGAGCGCTGATCGGCCAGAGCGAACTGGGTAGGTTCATGCCCCAGGTCGAGCCGGCCGAGGATGAGCTTGTGATCGTCAAGCAGTACGCCAGCGCCTTCTTCGGGACGACGCTGCACTCGACCCTGACCGCGATGGGCGTGGACACGCTCTTCATCGCAGGGGTGTCCACCAGCGGATGCGTCCGCGCTACTGGAGTCGATGCGGTTCAACACGGGTTCATTCCTTTTGTAATCAGGGATGCCGTCGGCGACC
>JAKAOC010000272.1 GCA_021823385.1 Actinomycetes bacterium | reverse complement strand
AAGGCGTCGCAAAAACGGACAAAGCGCCCGCCTTTCTGCGCCGCCGGTATGTCGAGGGTGCCCGCTAGTACCCTGGGCTGGTTGGCAAGTATGCCGACGGTGTTTCCACCGATCCGGGCCAATCCGACGACCAGCTGGGGAGCCCAGCCCGCCCGCAGCTCCAGAAAGTAGCCATCATCGGCGATTTCACTGATGACCTCGCGGACATCGTACGACCCGGTGGCGGCGGCCGGTATCACCTTCTCCAAGGCGGGACATGCCCTGCTTATGGGGTCTTCGCTCGGCACGTGAGGTGGAAGTTCGTTGGTGGAGCGCGGGAGCAATGCGAGGATCTCTTCGACCTGCTCGAGAATCTCGTCGAGATCAGCGGCCTCCAGGAAGCTGACGCCTGACCTGGTGGCTAGCGAATAAGAGCCTCCGAGGCCGGTGGCGTCCACATCGACGCCTGTGAAGCTGCGCACCATGTCAGGTCCGGAGACGAAGGCGAAGGAGTCCGGGGTGGTAATAACGATGTCCGCCAAGCCGAGCAGGAGCGCGGGCCCCGAGACCGCCGGACCGTGCAAGCCGGCGATGATCGGCACGACGCCGGAGGCAGCCGCGATCGCGGCTGCGGAGGCGCCCCAGCCATGCAGCGACGCGACACCGTCATGGATGGAAGCCCCGGAGGTCGAAAGGAGGAGGACGATCGGTAGTTCCAGCTGGACTGCCTTGCGCACGGCCGCTGCGATCTTCTGGCCGTCCTGCTCGGTTAGGGCCCCCTTATGGGGAGATGGAGTCGAGGAGATGATCATCGCCTGCTTGCCGGCGATCTCCTCGAGGCGCGCTTCGATACTTCCCGGGACGCGTCCGCCCAAGACAATATCGGGGGCAGATCCCTTGCCGTCCCTGCGGTCTAGTAGCAACGAGCCTCCATCCGCCTCGTAGTGCGCCTTCTGGCGCGAACCCAAGTCTAGGTACGGCCGGCAGCGAGCTAGCTGTTCTGGGGCCGCCCCTCGTTTCGATGGGATTTCCAGCGCGCGGCCATCACCGCTTCGGCGGCAAGACGTCCCGAACGGATTGCTCCGTCAATCGAGGGGTTCTCGATGAAGTCTCCCGCCAGGTAGAGTCGCCGGGAGAATGCTCGGAAATAGGGTCGGCCGGCGCGACCTGCGCCGAACGAGACCGGGAGCGCTTCGGCGATCCGGTATGTGCGCAGGTGGCTCAACTCAGCCTTGTCGGTGCGCAGGGCATCTGCGGCAAAGTCAGCTGCTTGGTCGTCGGGCGTCTCTGTGCCGAGGGAAGATACTGATACCAGGTGGGTGCCCTTGGGCGAGTAGGAAGGTGCCACCAGGTCCATTACGGCGATTGTGGTAACCGATGTGTTGGAAGAGGCAACCAACACGGTCTTGCCTGCCGCGAGGTCGACTTCGCTCGCGAAGTAATGCGTCGAAGTTGATCTGGTTCTGGTGTCGATACCATTCTCGCCGGTGAGCTTGGTGAGACGGCTGGGCTTAATCGCCAGCACCGCGTAGTCATGGCCGATCTCCTCGCCTCCCGAAAGCGCCACCGACTCGTCGGAGACGGCGACCACCTCGGAACCAAGATGGATCTTGGAAGTGCCGAGCTGCTCGGCCATGCGGCTGGGGATTTCAGCCATGCCCGTGGAGGGCACGAAGGCCGATCCACGGAGGAAGTTGTGAGCCACGAAGGCGGCCATTGAGGCGGGCGTCTGAAGCTGTTCTTCAAGGAAGACTCCCTTCAGGAACGGTCGCACTACGCGTTCAAGCGTGCCTCCGGTTAGCCCACAGCTTTGCAGGTAGTCCGCCGTAGGCTCATTCGGCATCAGGAAGGCGGTCTGTGGGTCGTGTCGAAGGACGCGTGGCGCCACCTTGGCCAGGCAGCCGAAATCCGCGGGCGAGAAATTGGCCAAGAGGTCGAGGAGCTGCCGGCCACTAAATGGCCTGTGGGGCAGGTGGATGGGGTGACGTGACATGTCGGGTGCAATGACCTCGAATCCCCGGTCAAAGGCACACGGTGAAAGAGAATCGACCTCGACCATGCGGCGAAGCTCCGGGTAGGCTTCGAGGGCGACTTGGAAGCCACGGTCGAGGTAGAAGCCCTCGACGAGGTCGGTGGTGACCAGACCGCCTATGCGCTCCGAGGCTTCGACGAGGGTGACGACGAACCCGTTGCGCCCAAGGTATGCAGCGGCCGCGAGGCCCGCAAGCCCCGCACCAACTACCGTGACTCGGTCCTGCCCGTTGCTCTTCACGCTGTTCAATCTAAATTGTCCATCAGGTGCTCGAGTGAGTGTGGGGTCCCCGCCTGCACCGCCGCGCTCAGGATCCGGGGTCTCGATTGCCGCGTAAGGATAGCGACGGGCATGTAACACCGTTGAGGTCGACGCTGCGTCGACGTGCCGGCGTTGTCCTGGTGCTCGCCGTGGCGGCACTGGGAATTTGGGCCCTTAAGGGCCACGGCGCGGAGCTGTCGGCCTCTATTGCCCTGATCGAGAATGCCCAGGCATGGCCACTTATGCTCGCGGTGCTGGCTGAGGCTGGATCCGTAGCCGCTTTTGGAATCTTCACCTGGCGCCTGCTTGGCGTCGGTGTGGAAATGCCTCCTTTGCTCAAGACGACGGCTGTTGCCACGGCCAACACAACCATCAACAACACGGTCCCCGGTGGGACGGCATTCGCGTCGGTGTACACCTATCGCGAGTTCAGGGGCATGGGTGCTGACGCGGTCTTCGCCTCATGGGTGGTGCTGGCCGTAAACCTCCTTGCCGCCGTTGCGCTCGGGATGCTCGCCCTCGTGGGCGTGGCGGCTTCGTTTCGGGCCAGCCAGGGGCTGGATCTACTCATTGTCGTCCCGATAATTTCCGCCGTTCTGATGGGGATGGCGGCTCTGTTCTCCTCGCCGCGCCTCTTTGGGCGCCTCTTGAGACCCCCGTTGGAACTAGGCGCGCGACTCGTCAACCGTTTTCGCCGCGAGCCTTTTCGAGTAGACGACGCACTCCTGAGGATCAGTTCGATATCCACCACCAAGGGCCAGGTCATGGTGGCGATCTGCTGGGCGATTGCCAACTGGGTTCTGGATGCAATGGTGCTGGTGCTGGCCTATGTCGCGATCGGCAGCCGGATTCCGTGGGGAGGGATCCTTCTCGCCTACGGCGCCGGACAGCTCGCAGCAAACTTGCCGATCACGCCGGGAGGGCTGGGAGTTGTCGAGGGCAGCCTTTCCATAGCGCTGGTGGCGTATGGGGGCGCACAGGAGCCGGCCGTAGCCGCTGTGCTGCTCTACAGGTTGATCAGCTTCTGGCTGGTCCTCCCGTTCGGATGGCTCTCCTACCTGGGCACCAATGTTGTTCGCCGACGTGCCGGCCAGGCGCGATTGGCGAGGGCGGAGACGATTGAAGGAGGCGGAGCCCCGTGAGAAGAGCAGGTGCCGCCAAGTTTCGCCGGCATGCGCGAGCCATGGCCTCGACGCTTCTGCTTGTGCCGATACTGTCGGCGTGCGCCGGCGCCTCTGCCGGGCTCGGCACATCTTCGGAGTCCTGCTTCACGGCCTTGCCCGCCGCCTACAAGGCCGTGGGGCCCGGAGCGAAGCTTCTGGGGGTCCGCCTATTGCCGGCCTCAAGGGTTGGCGAGGTCATGCTCGGGTTGCCGCAAGGCTCGAACAAGGCCCTCTGTCTGCTCGCCTTCGAACTCCCCGATAGCAGCGGGGGTTATCGGGTGATACGACGCGACGACAAGGTATTTGGCCACTTCAGGCTCGTCGCGTACTCGCTGCAGTCCAAGACCGTGCTCAAAGTCCGCTCGCGCGAAGCGCTACCGATGCGGTTCGCGCACGAGATATCCATCGTCTAGAGCCAGTACCGCCCCGATGTTCAGCCGGCGAGGGCCAGACCATATTCGGGCGCCGGCCATTGACTCACGTACATGCGAACCTGGGCGAGACAACGCGGGCCGGCGCTCTGTGGGCCGAATGAAGGGTCGCTAGACAGCTCCTGAACTCCGTCTCGGGCATTTGCCTAGAGCCATGCCTGCTTTGGGCGTATGGAGGTGCTAGCGGGCGCCCGCCACGCGGTTGGATCTGAGGCGCGCCCTCTCCGAGGCGGAAAGGTACCACTTGCGGAGGCGGACCGCCTTGGGCGTGACTTCGATGCACTCGTCCTCGGCGATGAACTCGAGCGCTCCTTCCAGGCTGAGCAGCGCCGGTGGTGTCAATCGGACCAGCTCCTCCGCTACCGACGAGCGCATGTTGGTGAGCTTCTTCTCCTTGGTCGGGTTGACGTCCATGTCCTCCGCGCGCGAATTCTCGCCCACGATCATTCCTTCGTACACCTCGTCTCCCGGCGCGATGAACATACGGCCGCGCTCCTGGAGGTTGAGAAGCGCATAGGAGGTTCCCACGCCGGTGCGGTCGGCGACCATCGAGCCGGACTGCCGGCTGCGGATTTCTCCGAACCAGGGCTCGTAGCGGTCGAAAGCATGATGGATCTGTGCCGTTCCCTTGGTCTGGGTGAGGAGCTCGGTGCGGATGCCGATCAGCCCCC
>JAKAOC010000271.1 GCA_021823385.1 Actinomycetes bacterium | reverse complement strand
ACCATTGGTGCCCAGATGCCGCGTATCTGTGCCATCACGCAAAGGAAGATCAAATGACTGTGGAGTCCGCGCTCGCACAAACCAGCACGAAGAAAGTGCTGCTCATCAATGGCCCAAACCTGAACTTGCTTGGGCTGCGCGACCCCAAGGTCTATGGCTCCACAACCCTGGCCGACATCGAGGCCCGGGTCAAGGCTCTCGGCGCCGAGTTGGACGTGGAAGTGGAAACGTTCCAGTCCAACTCGGAGGGTGCGCTTATCGATGCCATCCATCAAGCCCGTTTTCTGAGCGGAATCGTAATCAATCCCGGCGCCTACGCCCACTACTCCTATGCCCTGCGCGATGCCATAGATGCGGTGCCCGTTCCTTGCATCGAGATTCATATTTCCAACGTGCATGCCCGTGACGCATTCCGCCACACCTCGGTCATTTCCCCGGTCGTCGACGGCTTCATTTGCGGTGTCGGGGTGTACGGCTACGAGCTCGCGTTACAGGCCCTTGTGCACCGGCTTGCGGGCTAGGTGCGCATTAATCCAAAGGCGACGGCGGTACTTGTCGCAGTCGGTGCTCTCTTCGGAGCCAACTACGTCCTTGTGAAGCTGGCCATCGGCACTGTTGGCGTCATCGATCTGACCCTAGGCAGGTCCGTGATCGCCGCAGTGGCCATATATGGTTACTGCCGGGTGCGCCAGATCAAACCCTTGGCGGCGCCCCTGCGCCAGGTCATCACCCTCGGAGTTTTATCGGCCACCCTCCCGTACACTCTCCTCTCACTGGCCACCCAGTTGACCAATGCGGGCACCGGCGCGATCATCAATGCCACCGGCCCTTCCTTCACACTGCTAATCGCTGGTGTGCTTGGCCTCGAGCGCTTCTCGCGCCGCGCCAGCGTCGGCTTGGCGCTCAGCTGGCTAGGCGTCGCCCTGGTCTCTGTGCAGCGTGCCGCCCGCGTTGATTTGCACTTTGTCCTCGGCGTCCTTCTCGGGTTGGTGGGCACAGCCAGCTTTGCCGCTTCGGGTATATACGCCAAGCGGCACTTCTCGCGAGAGGCGAGCTATCGGACCGCTCTCAGCCAGCAGATCGTCGCTGCGGTGAGCCTGGCTCCCCTGGCCCTTTTCTTCAGACCGCACGCCGGCCCAAGCGCGCTCGTTATTGGTGACGTCCTCGTGCTCGGCTTGGCGGGCACAGCTCTGGCCTACGTCTTGTTCTTCTGGCTGGTTTCCTCAGCCGGTGCTGTCAGCGCCTCTTACGTCTCCTATCTCGTTCCCGTCTTCGGCGTCGGTTGGGGCTGGCTTGCATTGGGGGAGCAAGTCCGCGCCCTCTCCTTGGTCGGAATGCTTGTTGTGCTCGCTGGGCTGTGGATGCTCCTCGGCGCCGGTGCCGCAAGCGCGCAACCCGAAACCCTGGTCGAGCCTGCAAATTAAGGAGTGTTCGGCGTGAAGTGGAATGCTATGCCATTTGCGTCTGCAGGACAACTTCTGGGCGGGTCCAAGTAAACAGCGCAGCGACCTCAGCATATTTATCCGCGGGAGCCATATAGCCAAGTGTCGTTCTCGGCCTCCCGCTCAGGGAGTCCTCCATGGCTCGCATATCGTCCGGGGATAGAAGGGAGAGGTCGCGGTCACCTTGTTGAGCATCTCATCGCCAACGGCTGAGCTTTCTGATCACCTGCTCGGGGGCGTGGCGCTTGGATTTCATCGTCGGAAACCTCCATTTCCATTCTGGAGGCTTGGACCTACATTTCGGCCGGACCAGTTGGAAATGATCGTCTGATTGGGCCCCACCGTGATTGAGTGATTGGGCCCCACCTGCTGCCAATTTACCTGGTCGGCCGAAGCCGATAGGCGCTGGGAAGCGCCAATCCTCCTTTCACTCTCAGTGGCATAATCATTTGGCCGGCCAATAGGCTGCGATCAAAGATCGCAGCCTTCCGATGGCCCCTTCGGGCCATCGGCTTCGAAGAATCCTCGCCGGCCCCCATCAGTTCCTTTGGGCGTTGACGGTGGCTCTCAGGCGATAGGAGTCCGTACCGGTCTCCAGGATCTTGGCCCGAAAGGTGATGCGGTCCACCACAGCTGCTGCCAGGCGGGCATCCGGGAAGACCGATCCCCATTCTGAGAAGGGGAGATTGGTTCCCACCAGCACGGAGGAGGATTCCTCCCTTTCGGTTATCACCTGGAAGAGCAGTTCGGCCCCACGCCGGTCGAGATGCAGGTACCCGAGCTCATCGATGGCCAGGGCGCTGAACTTGCCGTAGCGCTCGATCAGCCTCAAGAGACGCTTCTCGTCCTCCGCCTCGGCCAGCTCGTTGACGAGCGCGGCGGCGTTCACGTAGCGCACCCGCCGGCCCTGAGCGGCCAGTGCGGCCAGGGTGGCGATGAGCAGATGGCTCTTGCCGGTTCCCGGCCCCCCGATCAGCACCACCGAGGTGGCCGTCTCCAGGAACTCCCCCCGGGCCAGATAGGAGATGGTCTCGGGCGAAAGTGCGGAGGCGGAGATGTCGAAGCCGGAGAAGAGCTTGGCGCGGGGCAGCCTGGCTTCGGCCAGGAGGCGCTCCGCCCGCCTGGACTCGCGCAGGTCCATCTCGGATTGCAGCACCTCGGAAAGATATCGCAGATGCCCCCAGTGCTCGCGGGAAGCCACCTCAGAGAGCTCGGAGGCATTGGCCGACACCGAGGCGAGACGCAGCGCCTTGGCGGCCGCCTGGACCGCGAGGAGATCGGCTTCTTTCATGTCCGGGCCCCTTGGGTGGAAAGGGCGTCGTAGCGGGAGAGGTCGATGACGGCCGAGGACACCTCCGGCACCCCGGCCAGGGGCTCGCAGGTTTTGGGCTCCAGAGCGCGCCGCGCCCGGATCCCCACGTACTCAGCGCTGTAGATCCCCTCGGCCGCGGCCGCCTCGAGGCCGGCCGTGACGGCCCAGCCGGGCAGCCTCCGGGCGAAAAGCAGCACCTCCACCATCTCTCTTATCGCCTCGCGCTCCCCGTAGCGGGCGCGCGCCCCGGCCAGGAAGTCCTCATGGGCCTTGGTGAAGGCACCCTTTCGCCGGGCCTGGGCCAGGGGCACCGAGCCCGTGAAAGCTCCCGGCTTGGCGGTAAAGGCCTCCAGGTAGTGATCGAGCACCAGGGAGCTATGGCCCTTGGAAAAGATGCGCCCATGGGTGGCCACCACCGCTCCCCGATAGGAGATCTCCACCCGCTCGGGATGGAGGAGCACCTCGACCCGCCGGCCGATGAGGGCAACCGGCACCGAGTAGTGGCAGGATCTCACCGAGATCCGGCTCTTGGTGTCCACCTTGGCGCTTGTAAGCGCCGCCACTGCGAAGTTCTCGGGCGGCAGGGGCCCGAGATGCTCCTTTTCGACGGCGAAGTCCTCGGCCACGGTGGAGATGCGGTAGTCGACGTGACGGGTGGCGTCGTCGCGGTCGACTCTGGCGTTGAGAGCCTGGTTGATCTCTGCCAGGCTCGCCCCTCGCGGCACGGGAACGAAGTAGCGGCGGCGCGATCGCTTGATCTCCCCCTCGATGCCGCCCTTCTCGTGCGCCCCCTCGATGCCGGGGATGCAGTAGCTGGATTCGAAGCCCCAGTGGGACCGGAAGGCGACAAAGCGCGGGTTCTCGATACGCCCCCGGCCCAGGAGCACCTTGGTAACGGCCTGGGTGAGGTTGTCGTATCTGATCAGGGAAGGAACCCCGCCAAAGGCGGCGAAGGAGCGCTCATGCCCGTCCAGGAAGCACTCCTGGGACTCCGAGGGATAGACCACGTGGTGGGCCTTGCCGCTGTGGCACAGGCGCATGGAGAAGAGCTTGGCGCGTATGCGGGTTCCTCCCACCACCACGAAGACGTCCCCGAAGTCCACCTCGGCCTCCTGGCCGGGAAGGTGCTCCTGGGGGATGTGGGCCGCCTTGGCGACCGAGCCCAGCTCCGCCCGGAGCGCCCTCACCATCACCGAGACCGCCGAGCGGGAGACCTCGGCCCCCTCCTCGTCCACCAGCCGTTGCCACACCCTGGTGGCGGTGTGGCGCTGCTTGGGCGGCACATCGGCGTCCGCGCGCAGCCAGGCACGCACGGTCTCCTCGTAGGGGCCGAGCCTTGGCCGCACAACCGGTGCTTTCTTGCGCTCAGGCGGGACCGCTGATCTGAGCGCTTGGCGCACCGTCTTGCGATGCACCCCGAAGCGCTCCGCAGCCTTGTGGATAGACAGCCCTTCCCGGTTCACCGCCGTTCTGATACTCTCGAAAAGTTCCACCCTCAGTGTCTTTCTGTCCTTGCCCGGATTCGTATGCATGAAACCCGAGCGTAGGGATTCTGGTGCTGGGGGTGGGGCCCAATTGGTCAACCATACTGGGGCCCAATTGGTCAATCATTTCCAGACATCGCTCCGCTGTCCACCTGAGGCCGCCCCAATTTCTGCGAGCGAGCGCGTCGCCACTACGCTGGCGCAAGGGGCAACCCAGTCGACAAGTCGCAGGGGTCGTCGTTATCAGGCACAGAGATTCTTTTGGGAGACCTAATAATGCGTCGCCGCATGCTGAAATC
>JAKAOC010000001.1 GCA_021823385.1 Actinomycetes bacterium | reverse complement strand
GCGTCGATCGTCATGTTCCTCTTCCGCCGGCTGGTCCAAGACCGGGCCCGGCTCCAGCTGCGCGAGCCCACCCCCACAACACCGGGTGACATCGCCGCCCCCGCCTACACCGGCCCCCTGCACGGCGTTTCCCTCCAAGAGCCATGAGCCTTCCGTCTCGCCTGCAGCCGGGCGTTCGTGGACCTCGCTGAGTACGCCAGGTCCGACGCCGTCGCCCTCGCGCAAGCCGTCGCCACCGGCCGCACCGACGCCCAGGAGCTGGCGGGTCTGGCGGCGGCGGCCGCCGGCGCTGTCGACCCGACCCTGAACGCCATCGTCGAGGTCTTCGACGATCCCGAGGGCCACGATCCCAAGGGGCCCCTCGCCGGTGTCCCGATGCTCGTGAAGGACCTGGGCGGCCTCATCGGAGGTCGCCGGTGCGAGGCGGGCAGCCGGCTGCTCCGGGGGAACGTCGCGGCCGCCGACACCGAGCTGATGCGCCGCTTCCGGAGCATTGGCCTGGTCGCCGTCGGGCGGTCCGCCACCTCCGAGTGGGCGCTGGCGGCGACAGTCGAGACGGAGTGGCGCGGCCCGACCCGCAACCCGTGGGACCCAGGCCGCAGCACCGGCGGCTCCAGCGGGGGTTCGGCGGCGTCCGTCGCCGCCGGCGTCGTCCCCGTTGCCCACGGCTCGGATGGGGGCGGCTCGATCCGGATCCCAGCCGCCTGCTGTGGCGTGGTCGGGCTGAAGCCGAGCCGGGGCAGGGTCACCGCCGAGCCGGCCGGGCTGGAGCTCGGCGGCCTCAACGCCCAGTTCGTCCTGACCCGCAGCGTCCGTGACGCGGCGGCTGTCCTCGACGCCGTGCATGGGCCGGCCCTCGGCGAGGCGGTGACGGCACCACCTCCGGAGGAGAGCTACACCGCCGCCATGCACCGCCGACCACGGGTCCGGGTCGGCGTGACGGCGGACCACTTCTGGGAGCGGGGGACCGACCCGGAGGTGGCGGCCGCCGTCCTGTCGACAGGCCGGCGCCTGGCCGCCGCCGGACACCGGGTGCGGCCGGTGGGCGCGCCGCGCCTGGGGTGCGACTACCGGGCGGCGACCCTCGCCGTGTGGTGCGCGATGGTCGCCGCCGAGGTTGACACCGCCTCCATGGCCGTGGGCCGGCCCGTCGGCCCCGACGTCCTCGAAGCGCACACGCTGACCTGGTACGAGCACGGCCGGTCGTTGTCGGGTGCGGACGTCGTCGGCGCCCTCGACGAGTTGCACACCGCCTCGCGCCGCGTCCACGCCCTCTTTGACGAAGAGGACATCGACGTGCTCCTGACGCCGACGCTCCCCACCTTCCCCCCGGCCGTCGGCGAGTGGGACCCGGAGGGGGAGCCCTCCTGGTACTACGAGGACAGCAGCGTCGGGAACCTCGAGTCGACGACGTCGGCCTTCAACTGCAGCGGGCAGCCGGCCATTAGCCTGCCCCTGCACCAGGGCTCGTCGGGCCTGCCGATCGGCATCCACCTCGCCGCCCGGTACGGGCGGGAGGACGTGCTGTTCTCCCTGGCGGCGGAGCTGGAGGAGCTCCTGCCGTGGTCCGCCCGGCGCCCGCCCGTGTTCGCCGGGGCGGCGGCCTGACCGCCGGCCCACCCACCAAGTCTCGGAGCCGCCCCGTGGATGCACGAGTCAAGGTCGCAGTCATCGGCGGCGGCGCCGCCGGCTGCAGCGTCGCCTACCACCTGACCCGCTTGGGGTGCGCTGATGTCGCCATCCTCGAAGCCGACGACCTGACGAGCGGATCGACGTGGCACGCCGCCGGGCTGTGCACGCAGTACCACAGCCGCCTCAACCTCATGCGTCTCACCAAGGCCAGCGTGGAGCTCTACGACTCCGGGCTGGCGGCCGACATCGGGGCGGACGTCGGCTACCACCGCTGCGGCAGCCTCCGGCTCGCCCGCACCCCCCAACGCCTCGACGAGCTGCACGCCCGGCAGGCGATGGCCGACAGCCTTGGCGTCCCCTTCGAGATCGTCGGGCCCGAGCGGGTGGCCGAGCTGTGGCCCCTCGCCGTCGTCGGCGGCGTCCTCGCCGCCGCCTGGCTGCCAACCGACGGCTGGATCGATCCCGCACGCCTCGCCCACGCCTACGCCGACGGCGCTCGCCAGCGGGGCGCGACCATCGTGCGCCACGCGCCGGTCAGCGCCCTCAGCCGGGCGCGGGGCGGGTGGACGGTCGAGACGGCCGCCGGCATCATCGTGGCGGACGTCGTCGTCAACGCCGCCGGCCAGTGGGCCCGGGAGGTCGGCCGCCTCGCCGGTGTCGAGCTGCCGATCTCGCCCCTGTCGCACCAGTACCTCGCGACGGTGCCGGTGCCTGCGGTGGTCGCCCTCGACCGGGAGCTCCCCGCCCTCCGCGACCCCGAGGGCTCCTTCTACGTCCGCCAGGACCAGGGAGGCCTGCTGGTCGGCCCCTTCGAGCGCGAACCGCTGACCTGGGCGCTCGACGGGATCCCGGACGGCTTCCACGGCCGCCTGCTCGAACCGGACCTCGGGCAGGTCCAGACCGTCCTCGAAGCCGTCTCCCTGCTGGTGCCCGCCTTCGCGGACGCTGGCATCCGCACCGTCGTGCACGGACCCGACGGCTATACCCCCGACGGCCTGTGCCTCATGGGGCCGGTCCCCGACGTGCCCGGCTTCCACGTCCTGGCCGGGTTCAGCATCTTCGGCATCGTCTTCAGCGGGGGGGCGGGTCGGTACGCGGCCGAGTGGATCCTGGACGGCCAGCCGAGCGACTCCATGTGGGACGTCGATGTCCGCCGCTTCGGGGCCTACGCCGGCGCCGTCTCCTACACGGCGGCGCGCGCCCGCGAGGCCTACGAGCGCGAGTACGCCATCCACTTCCCCCACGAGGAGCTCCCCGCCGGCCGGCCGCTCAAGACCGGCCCGCTGTACGACCGCCTGGCGGCGCGCGGCGCCGTCTTCGGGGTTCGTTCCGGTTGGGAGCGCCCGCTCTACTTCACCACCGACCCGTCGAGCGAGCGGGAGGGATCGTTCCGGCGGGAGAAGTGGCACGACCGGGTCGGCGAGGAGTGCACCGCCGTCGCCGCCGGCGTCGGGGTCCTCGACCAGACGAGCTTCGGCAAGTACGAGATCAGCGGGCCCCGCGCCGCCGAGCTGCTCGACCACCTCGCCGCCAACCGCCTTCCCTCTGCCGACGGGCGCATCGCCCTGACCCAGCTGTGCAACGCCGCCGGGGGGGTGGAGTGCGACCTCACGGTGACCCGGCTGGCCGCCGACCGGTACTACGTCGTGTCGGCGGCGGCGACCGAGACCCACGACCTGGCCTGGATCTCGGACCATGCGCCGGCGTCGGGGGTCTCGATCCGGAACGTCACACCGAGCGTCGGCGTCCTCACTGTCGCTGGCCCCAACAGCCGCGCGCTCCTCCAGCGGCTCAGCCGGGCCGACTGCTCCAACAGCGCGCTGCCGTTCTTCCGGGCGCTCGACACGTGTGTCGGCGCCGCGCCCGTGCGGATCCTGCGCCTGTCGTACGTGGGGGAGCTCGGGTACGAGCTGCATCATCCAGTCGAGTACCAGCGCCACCTCTACGACCGGTTCCTTGACGCCGGCACCGACCTCGGGCTCGTCGACTTCGGGTATCGGGCCCTCGAGGCGATGCGCCTCGAGAAGTGCTACCGCCTGTGGGGCACCGACCTGTCGTCGGATGTCACCCCGCTCGAGGCGGGCCTGGAGCGCTTCGTCCGCCTGGACGGCCGCACCTTCGTCGGCCGGGACGCCCTGGCGGCGCAACTGGAGGCCGGCGTCCGCCGCGTGCTCTGCTGTCTCGACGTCGACGTTGCCCCCGACGCCGACGCCGCCGACGCCCACGCCTACGAGCCGGTCGCCCGGGAGGGCGTCCACCTCGGATGGGTGACGTCGGGGGGCTACGGGCACCGGGTGCAACGGTCGCTCGCTCTTGCCTACCTGCCCGTCGAGCACAGCCGACCCGGCACCGAGCTCACCGTCCGGATCCTGGGCTCTGACCGACCGGCGAAGATCGTGGCGCAGCCGGTCTACGACCCCGGGGACGGACGGCTGCGCGCCTGAGGCCGACGAGCGAGGCTGACGGGACCGTCGGGGCTTTCCAAGTAATGCCGCTATGTGTCGGGCGAATCTACGGTGACTTGCAGGGCCTGCCAGATACGCTCAGGCGTGAGGGGCAGGTCCCGGATTACGGCCCCAGTAGCCTCGGCCACTGCTGACGCGACCGCAGGCGCAACTGCGAACAACCCGCCCTCGCCAGCGCCCTTCGCACCGTACGGGCCGGGCCCGTCGCCATTTTCGGTCAAGAGCGAGTGGAGGGCGAGCGGAAGATCCTTCGTAGTCGGGATCCGGTAGTCGAGGGCGCCTAGGTTGCGGATCGCTCCCCGCTCGTCGAACAGAAGGTGTTCCATCAGTGTGTGCCCAAGCCCCATGATGGCGGCGCCCTCGTCCTGGGACTCCACCTGTGCTGGGTTGATGGCTCGGCCAACGTCGGCTACGGAGATGTGCTTTAGGATGGTGAGCTCACCTGTTTCATCGTCGACAGCGACCTCACATGCCGTGGCGCTGAACTCGTAGAAGGCCGGAGGGCCGCCGAGGGGATGGGTGCCCATGTGTTCCCCCCGACGAGACCCGACTCCGATGACCTCGCCACCTACCCCAGCAAAGGCTTCGGCCAGTAGCTCAGCGAACGACAGCTTGCGTGACGGCAGCTGAACCAGGCCGCTGGTGACGGACACCTGGTCCGCCGGCAACTGGAAGGTTGCAGCGGCCATCTCCACCAACTGGCAGTGGATGTCTTGGCATGCGGCTCGGACGGCACTGCCCATAAAGACGGTGGAGCGGCTAGCGGACGTCTGCAGGTCGAACGGCACAAGCGCGGTATCGCCCATCACAACACTGACTCGGAGCACGTCGATGCCGAGCTCCTGACCGGCGATCTGGGCTAGCACCGTGCGGGCGCCTTGGCCCATGTCCGATGTACCACTGAGGACCGTGGCACTGCCATCCGCATGAAGGCGGACTATGGCGTAGGAGGCGCCCGTGGTTGCGGAGGCCTTGATCCCGACGGCCACGCCGCGTCCCCGACCGGCCGGTAGCGGCTCGGTCCAACGAACCTCTTCCGCGGCCCGGCGCAAGGAGATGCCCCAGTCACCGTCCGCCGGCTTGTCGCCGGGTATGAATTCCTCCCCTGGGCCGGCGAGGTTGCGCAACCGGATTTCCAGTCGGTCGATACCTAATCGGCGGGCGGCTTCGTCGAGTTGGGACTCGAGGGCCCATACCACCTGCGGGGTGCCGAAGCCCCGGAAGGCGGTGGCTGGCGGGGTATGGGACAGGAGGGCACGGACGCGGATGCGGGCGCTCGGAACTCGGTACGGTCCACACATCAGGTAGGTGGACTTGGAAACCACACGGGGGCCGATGTCGGCGTAGGCGCCAAGCAGCGCGTTGCACTCTGCGTCTTGAAAGGCGAAACGTCCGTCCCGGAAAAAGCCACTCCGCAGCCGGATCTCGAACATGGTCCGGCGCACCGCCTGGAAGGTCTCATCCAAGGATAGCTCAAGGCGGACGGGCCGGCCCAGACGCAGCGCGATGAGAGCGAGCAGCGGCTCGAACTTTGCGTGCTGCTTACCCCCAAAGGCTCCACCCGGATCTGGCGCGTGCACGCGGACGCTGGCGAGCGGGAGGCTGAGGAGCTCAGCCAGCACTCTCTGGAGTGCGAAGGGGTGCTGCACGGCGCTCCACACCTGCACGCCATCGTGGTCGGGGGCGGCGAGAAAAGTGTGCGGCTCGATGGCGAAGTGCGTGACCATCGGGAAGACATAGGTTTGGTCGACGACGAGCTCTGCCGCGCCAGGCTCCTCGCCCCACCCGAAGCGGCTCTCGCTGAGGACGTTGGTGAAAGCGAGGACGCCGCTCCGTCGCTCTGGGTCTTGCACTAAGGGTGACGTAGGGTCGAGGGCGGCTGCGACAGTCGTGACCGAAGGCAGCTCGGTATAGTCCACGCGAACGAGTTGAGCGGCGTGCGCAGCCAGTTGTTCGGTCTCGGCTACGACAGCGGCGACTGGTTCCCCGTGGTAGGTGGTGTAGCCCGTGGTGAGCATCGGACGATCGTGGTGCACCGGTCCGAAGCGAGGCATTGGACGGGGCAGGTCGTTCTCGGTCACCACGGCGTGGACGCCTGGCAGCGACCTCGCCGCGTCGGCCCGCACGGCGTCGACGCGCGCGTGGGCGCAGTCTAGGCTCACAAGCTTGACATGGAGCATGCCCTCAAGCCGTATGTCACCCACGAACCGGTAGCGGCCCGTGACGCGCTCCTGTCCGCCAACGCGGCGGACTGAGGTCCCGACAATCTCGCTATTCATCGGCTTGGCTCGAGGCAATCTGGACGGCACGCAGGATCCGCGGATAGCCGGCGCAGCGGCACAGGTTTCCGGACAGGCTGTCGCGGATGGTGGCGGCGTCGGGGTGCGGTTGTTCGGCAAGGAGGGCGTGGGCGGCCATTGCCATGCCCGGGATACAGAAGCCACATTGGACGGCTCCCTCCGCCAGGAATGCGTCTTGAAGCCAGCTCAGCGAGCCCGGGGTGCCGATACCCTCTATAGTGGTGACCGACGCGCCGTGCAGTTCGGCGGCGAGGACCAAGCAGGAGTTGACTGCCAATCCGTTGATCAGGACGGTACACGCGCCGCATTCCCCTTCGGCACAGCACTTCTTGGTGCCGGTGAGGTCGAGTTGCCAGCGCAGTGCGTCGAGGAGTGTCTGGGTGGCGGTGACATCGAGTGAGTGCGGCTCTCCATTGATGTCGAGGGTGACCCGGTGGCTACTCACGGTCGGTGGCGGCGAGTGATTGCCGTCTGCAGCGCCCGCTCGCTGCAGATGATTATCATAGCCTGGCGGTACTCGCGGCTGGCGCGCAGGTCGGAGATTGGGCTGGCGTGAGCGGCGAAACCGGTGAGCAGCGCTTTCCGTGTGGCTGGGTCAGCGTGAGGGTCGGCCAGGACGCCGGTGTCGTCGGTCAGCACGAACGGCCGCGGTGCTACGGCACCGTAGGCGATGTGAGTACCCCGTCGGTCTACGACGGCGCAAACGCTGACTGTCGCCAGGTCCACCCCCCGGCGACGGGTCAGCCGGGTGAAGCTGCTGCCGACCACTCCGTTGTCTAGAGGAAGGTCAATACCATTGACTACTTCGTCGGCCCGCAGTGCCGTGCGCCGAGGCCCGAGCACGAAATCCGCCACGGACATCCGCCGGATGCCGTGCCGGCTCACCAGTGAGATACGGGCATGATAAGCGATCAGCGCAGGGGCTGTGTCCGCTGCCGGCGAGGCGTTGCATATGTTTCCGGCTAGAGTGGCGCGATTGCGGATCTGGACCGATCCCACCGTAGATGCGGCCTCCACCAGGGCCGGGAAGTGACTGCGTACGTCAGGGTGTGCCACGAGCCGTGAAAGGGTGGTTAGGGCACCGACCCGTAGCCAGGTGTCATTGACCTCGATGCCCCGTGGTAGGTCGGCTACCCGTTTCAGGTCAACCATGACCCTTGGGGCCAACTTCCCCTTCCGTAGCCCTACGACGACATCCGTGCCCCCCGCAAACGGGAGACCGGAGGGGCCGAAGTGCTCGAGGTCCGTGAACACCTCCGCCAGGACTTCGGGCGAGTGGTACCGAGGCTCGGCGAGGACGGTTGTCACGACGATCGCTCCTGCAGTGTCTCGCGGCTGCTCGGGGGTCGACGGCCCCGTGTGGGTCGACCCTCGGCTGAAGGAGCAGCAGCATCCGTTCCAGTGCTGGCCGGCGAAGGCGGTGGTTGCCGGGCTGCCTTAGAGGAGCGGGAGGCGCTGCCTGCGTCAGCGCCGTCGAGCCGAGCTGCAAGCGCATCGCTCACCTCCTGGAAGTGCCGCTCGACTGCCCGCCGGACGTCCTTCACGTCATGACGCCTGATCGCGTCGACGATGGGAGTGTGCAAGCCAGCGCTCCACGTCGGATCAGAGCCCGGCATCACTAGCATCAGATAAGTGCGGGCGAACGGTTCGAGGGAACGCCAGACTCGAAGCAAGGTCCGGTTGCCTGACAACTCTACGATGCGCTCATGGAAACATACGTCGTACTGTGCCACCGCGCGGCCATCTCCAGCGTCCGCGGCTGCCTGCATCTTCTCGCCGAACTTGACTAGGTCAGCAATGTCGTCCTCGGACATGCGAGGCACCGCCAACCTCACTGCGAGCACTTCGATGTCGGACCTGACCACGTACGCCTCGAGCAGCTCCTCGGGCTGAAGGCGGCGTACCCGGGCGCCACGGAACGGGACTATCTCCACTACGCCCAGCGCAGCGAGGCTTCGCAGGGCTTCTCTTACGGGTGCCTGGCTGGTCCCAAGGCTCTTGGCCACCGCCGTCTCGACAATGCGGGAGTCTGGCGGGTAGGAGCCGTTGAGGATGCCCTCGAGCAGTCGCTCGCGCACCCGATCAGCCAGGATACTACGGAGAAGGACTTCTTCGGGCAACTCACTCTCCTATCATATGACTCATATGACCGAGCACCAGGAATCGCCGCCCTGCTCGGGAGGCGTTCCCATGTTTCCGCGCTTTCTACGGTGCTGTTCACGTCGCAGCCGGTACCGGCTGGTGGTCCGGTGGGTTGTCAAGCGTTCCCGGCCGCTGTAGGGATGTCGAAGCCTGGAATCAGTTTGGCCGGGTGAGAGGCAGTGGCGCCGGTGCGACCGACTAAGCCCGTGACGGTGGTGAACGGGTGCACCCCTAGCTGGATTGGTGATCATCTGGCACACAATACTGTAACGTCGTCGTCGACGACGCAGCCGACGTTGACCGAGGGGAGGGCGCTGTCACCGAACTCCAGCGACCCGGCGACGCGGCTCGATTCGTCCCCGGTGCAGAAACTTGCCATCGCCTCTGGGACGAGCCGGTCTCTCCGCCAGTCAGCAAAGTCCGCTCCGTACACCGGCAGAACCCGGTCCAGGTTGCCCTGACCATATGTAGGCCACGTGGTTGCTCCCGCCGAGTCAGGGTATTCGTTGTTGCTCGACCGGGCGAGAACCTTCCTGCTCATGTCCTTGTGTAGGCTCCCGCGTGCGAGGATGTCGAAGAGCTTCACTTTGGGTCTACTGCGGCAAGGGCAAGGCCTGGACCGTTGAGACAAAGTCGGTATCCGGTCAGGTGGCCGGGTTCTCCTGGGTCGGACCCGCAGAAGGTGCGGACGACCGCTCGCAGGACAGGGGAATGAGTCACGCCTACAACCAACCACCCGTTTCCCGTCAAGGCCCGGTGCAGACCAGCGACGAAGAGCGCGACACGCTGCCCGACGTCCTGTGCGGTTTCTCCGGGAGGATGCGGGTGGTGCAGCCACAGCCCGATCCTGTCCGGGGAGTCGAGGAATGTGCTGAAAAATGCGTCAGCCGCGACGTCGGCCTCGGTGGCGCCGGGCACCTGGGCGGCGAACGCAGCAGCTGTGCTCACTGGGTCCACCCGTCGCCCGGCCAAGTACAAGTCAGGGTTGCGCAGCGCAAAGCAGACATCCGGACCACCTACCGGCACCGACGGAAGTTCGTCGGTGAGGCCGTGGACCAGGAGGAACGCTGTCTGGTGAGCCCGCAGTGTGGGCCCGGCGAGCACGACGACCCGCTCAGGGCGCCAGCCAGCGAGCCACCGCCCGGCGAGCTCCGCCTGACGCCGGCCTTCGTGCGTCAACTCGACGTCGCCGCGATGTGAGGCTACAGCGCCGTGGCGCAGGAGGACGACCGAAGCGGTGTTATCGGCGCTGGTCATAGCACGAGTCAATGGACGGTGAGCTCGGGCCCTGCAGGATCGGGAAGGACGGCGTCCCGCACGAGCCGGGCCAGTTCGTCGGTGGCAGCGAGGAACTGCCGCAGGGTGCGGCGGGTGGCACCAAAGCTGGTGAACTCATCAGGAGCCAAGCCGTCGGGGTCGTAGGCGCGGCGGAAGTCTGGGAGGGTGCCGTAGAGCTCAGCAACCGCCTCCTGCCGCGGTGGGATGTCGATGCGCTCAACTGGGTCGATGCCACTCGCGTTCAGTCGCAGCTGCCAGCTGAAAGGCGGTGAGATGATTATGTCTCCGCCCACCAACTCGCTCCAATGCATGCAATTGCGGAACGCGGCCGCCAGAAGTCTTGTCCGCAGCCCGCGGTCGATGAGGAGCCGGTAGGCCCGCTTGAAGACAGCCACCCCGGGCCATTCAAGATGGCCGGGGTCGAGGAGCACGTGCTCGCGAGCCACGACGTCCTTCAGCCAGTCGTCCAGGCGGCCGACCATGATGGTGCACACCGGACCCATGCTCGTTGTCTCCAGGCCCTCGGACTCACGGCGGTTCAGCCCTCGCTCGACCGCCTCCGCCACCGTCAGAGCCTGGGCCACGGTGAACGACACGGTCGCGTTGATGGTTACGCCACGGTACGTGGCCTCCTCCATGGCTCGGATCCCGGCGGCGGTGGCCGGGATCTTCACGATCATGTTGGGTGCGAGCGAAGCGAGCTCCAGCGCCTGTGCCACGAGCCCGGCCTCGTCGTCGTACAGATGGGGGTCAGTCTGAATGGAAAGTCGCCCATTCCGACCGTGCTCGCGCTCGAAGATGGCCATCAGAGGGTCAGCCGCCTCCACGGAGAGCTCCCGCACCATCTGCCAGGCGATGGCAACTTCGTCGGCCAGGCCATGATGGTCGGCCGCCACCTGCTGGATGCGGCGTTGCCACCGGACGAGGTCGGCTCGCAGCGCCGCAAGGGCAATGACCGGGTTGCAGGTGGCCCCTACCGCTCCCCAGCCGATGGCGGCGCAGAGCTCCGACGGCGTTGCCGAGTCGCTCCATAGCCGGGTCGGCGTCGACTCGGACATCCGGAGCAGCGGTGGGGTGAGATCACCCACGGAGGTCACGTCCGGGGTCACCGGTCCCAGTCGAGCATGAGGTCGGCAAGTCCGGATGTGCGAGGAGGTCCTCTGGCGCACCGCTCGACTCGATCCGGCCCGCGGCGGGAACATACATGCGGTCCGATACCGCCATGGCCTGGAGCACCTCCGCCTCCTCTTGCCGTCTTGATCGATCATAGCTGATCGATCAGCAGACCTCGGTGGCCCTCCCGACTTGACAAGCGATCATCCATCATCGAGTATCGATGATACCGACAGGACACGGAGCCGTCGAGGGCTCCAGGAGCGCTCGTGACCGGACCGAGGAGGTGGGACATGGAGCAGGTGACCGAGACCGTGACCGGACCGAGGAGCTGGGACATGGAGCAGGTGACCGAGACCGTGACCGGACCGAGGAGCTGGGACATGGAGCAGGTGACCGAGACCGTGTTCACTGCCACCACATACCGAGGGTGCAACCCCAGCTTCGTGGTGACGCGCGATGGAGTCGTGGTCATCGATACCCCTCAGCTACCAACCCGGGCGGTGAAGATGCGTGAAGTGGCCGAGGAGCACGGACCTATCCGCTACCTCATCAACACCGAGCACCACGTCGACCACATCTTCGGCAACTACTACTTCAAGGGCGCCGGGGCTGTCGTCCACCACCGGGGGGTGTTCGAGAACTTCATGGTTCCTACGCCCGAGCTGGACCCGTTTGACTACGCCGCCGAGGCCATCCCGAGCGACGACCCGGACGGAGCCGAGCTCCTTCCTTCTCGTGACCAGTATTACGAAGACCTCAATAAGGGCGCCGTCGTGTTCGATCGTGACCTGGAGCTTCGTGTCGGGGGTCAGACTTTTCACCTCATCCACACCCCCGGCCACACGCCGGGCCAGGTGGCCGTATACGTGCCGAGCGAACGAGTGGTCTTCACGGGCGACACCGTGTTCTCCGAGTGCCAGACGTGGCTCATGACCTCTAACGTCAAGCAGTGGATGGCCTCGCTAGCCGTCGTCGAGGACTTGGACGTCGACCGGATTATCCCCGGTCACGGGCCGGTGACAACGCCAAGGTACCTGGCGACGCAGCGTGCCGTCCTGCTCGAATGGCTGAGCGCCGTTGCCGCGGCCGTTGCCGAGGGCTGGAGCCGGGAAGAGACCATGGCCAGGATCAGCTTCGCGGATCGCTATCCGGTCGACGTCGGCCAGGGGCACATGATGTCGCACATCCAGACACTCAACGCGGCGTCGCTGTGGGACGAGCTCTCCGGCGCAAGCAAGCAGGCACGATGAACGACGAGCTGAGCCAGTTTCGCTTGGATGGCCGAGCGGCCATCGTCGGCGGCGGCTCTGGCGGCATTGGGATCCGTGTCTGCGCCGCCCTGGCCGGGGTGGGCGCCGACGTAGCCATTATCGGACGCTCCAGCTCACGCCTGGCCGAGGCGGCAGCGGTAGTTGAGCGGACCGGTCGGCGAGCGATCGTCGTCCCCGCCGATATGGCCTCCAGGGAGCAGGCTCTCGGCGCCATCGAGACGGTCCTAGCCGCCTTCGGCCGGGTCGACGTGGTGGTCAACGGGATTGGCGGCGGGGCCGGCACCGCCCTGCACCCTGCCGAGGAGTACCCAGACAGTGACTGGAAACGAATTCTGGATCTCAATCTCACCACTGCGTTCAACCTCTCCCAGGCGGGGGCCGCAGCCATGATCTCATCTGGCGGAGGCGGCTGCATCCTCAACATCTCCTCGGTGCGAGGCCAACTCGGCATCGACGCCGGGTACTCGGCTTACGCAGCCGCAAAGGGTGGCCTCGACGCACTCACCCGACAGCACGCGACGGAGTGGGCACGCCATGGGATCCGGGTAAACGCCCTATCTCCGACTTTCGTGGGGACTGCCCAGACAGCGGGCCTTCTGGGCGATCCGGCCTTCCACGACCGCCTGGTGAGCCGCATCCCGCTACGACGGATCGCGGACCCGGACGACCTTGTCGGCGCCGTGCTCTTCTTCTGCTCCGACGCTAGCAGTTTCGTAACCGGTCAAATTCTCACCATTGACGGGGGGCTTACCGCAACGCAGTAAGCGTACAGGTAAGCGCCCGGAAGAAAAGCGTTCCTCGGTATGGTTCAACCAATACTAACTGAAGGACTACCGTCCGGGAGGGTCACATGAGCGAGGACAGGGTGTTAGCCACCTTCTACGGGAGCGATGAGTTCCCCATCGAATGGGAGGAGGGACAGCGGGACCTGTTTTGGGTCCACGATGATCTGCACATCCCCAATCCCGTATCACCGATGTACGCCGACATTGGTGGATGGTGGCTCAACTGCGACTACATGTTCCGCCGCTTTGGAACGCCATTTGCCTCCGACTGGATCGTCAAGGTAATCAATGGCTACGTCTATACGGCGGCCGTTCCTGCGACCCCCGGACTCCACGCAGAAAGCTCCGAATACGGTGCACGCTATACACCACGCGTCCCCCTGGACAGAGAGTATCCCGCTCAGATCGGCGCCTACCTGGGCTGGACGTTGCCCTACTACGCAGAGAATTTTCTCACCTGGTGGCACGAACGGCTGCGGCCCGACATGCAGCACACCTTTGAGCGGTTCGACAACTATGACACCGCGACGGCGTCACTATTGGAGCTAGCCGTTCTGTTGGAAGATGCTATCGACATGCACGACCGGCACTGGCAGATACACTGGATCTTGAACTTTGCGCAGTTCTCGTCGACGATGGCGCTGAACGCTGCCATCTCTAGCGTCAAGGGAGAGAGCAATCACTCTGCCCTCATGGGTCGCCTGCAGAGTTCAACTCAGAATCGCAATTGGGACTCCGTCGAACAACTATGGAAGATCAAAGAGTGGGTCAAAGCGGACGGGGGAGAGGTGGCCATCGCCTTTGAAAAGGCCACCGCCAGGGATGTTCTTCGTGTACTTCAAGAGACCGAAGCAGGGCGCGCTTTCATCATCGACCAGATCGAACCCTACCAGCGCGAGTTCGGATACAAGTCCATGTGGGCACACGAGTTCTCCTTCAAGACCTGGCGAGAAGACCCACTCCCCGTCGTCGAGGCCGTGCGCGGTTATCTGGAGAGCGACTACGACTTCACCCGTGAACTGCAAGCGGTCAAGGACGACCTCGAGGCTGCGAAGGCGCAACTCTTCGAGGGCATCGAGCCCGGTGACGGCCGGGATGAGTTGGCTCGCGTCCTTGATCTGAGCCTGAGGATGAACCCGCTGACGCCGGATCACCATTTCTACATAGATCAGGGTACGAACGCACGGGTGCGCCTCGTCCTCATAGCAATCGGGCGCAAGCTCGTCGAGATGGGAGTCTTCTCTGACGCTGAAGACGTCATGTATCTCAGATACAACGAATTGCGAGCGCTCATGGCTCAGGGCTATCCGCACGATGTCGGGACCCTCGTCTCGGCGCGTCGCGATCAGCGTGAGGAAGCCTACAGCGTACAGCCACCCGACTGGGTCGGCACCGCCTCGGAGAGTGCGATCGCTTTCCCGTACTGGACCCTGTGGGGCTTCCCAGAGAAGTTGCATCGGAAGCCCGCCGGGGCTGAGGGCGTGATCGAGGGACTGGCAGCCTCCACAGGAATAGTTGAGGGCATCGCGCGCGTCGTCGTGTCGCCCTCAGAATTCAATGCCGTGGTCAAAGGTGAGATTGTTGTGTGCCGGATGACGAGCCCAGCCTGGGTAGTGTTGTTCACCCGAATCTCCGGACTCGTTACCGACGCCGGCGGGGTGGCCTCGCATCCCGCCGTAGTCTCGCGGGAGTTCGGTATCCCTGCTGTCGTGGGAACATCCGACGCGACCCGACGCATAAAGACCGGGGACCGTCTGCGGGTCAATGGCGCAACCGGAAGAGTAGACATCTTGCCGCCTGGTTCCCCTACCGCGGCTGTCGCAGAACTGTAGATGTGGCTCCGATGGCCGGTCTTCCTCTCGTGCTGCCGCTGAATGACCCACGATGCCGTGATGTTGCCGTGAGCGGTGGCAAAGGCGCAAGTTTGGCAGTGATGATGGCCGAAGGCCTCCCCGTGCCGCGGGGCTTCGTTGTCACTTCTGCAGCATTCGCTAATGCCGTGGACGTAGAAGCCGTGCGCGAGTTGATGGAGGCCAGGGACGCAGCCGCCGTCAGAGGCGTGGTGGCCGCAGCCGAGCCCCCAGTTGACCTCATAGGGCAGCAGTACAGCCGGCTCGAGGGGCTGGTAGCGGTCCGCTCATCGGCCTGTGCCGAGGACTCGGAGCGTGCCAGCTATGCCGGAGTACAAGAGACCTATCTCAATGTAGAGGGATTGGAGAGCCTCCTGAAACACACTGTTGAGTGTTGGCTTTCGTTCTTCTCTGAGAGAGCGGTCTTCTATCGGGAAGAGAAGGGGTCGTTGAGCGACGTTGGCATAGCTGTCGTCGTACAAGAGATGGTACAGTCCCGCAAATCGGGCGTACTTTTCACCGTCGACCCGGTACAGGGTCGCCGTGATCGAATGATTGTGGAGGCTGCCTACGGGCTTGGTGAGGTGGTTGTCTCTGGGAGCAGTACTCCTGATCACTATGTGTTGGACCGTCAAGGAGAGATCAGGCGCAGTCGTGCGGGGGCAAGTCATGATCCAGTTCTCAATGAGCTGGAATGCAGAGCGCTCGCACAGGTTGCTCAACGGGTCGTCGAGCTGTATGGGAGTGAGCAAGACATCGAATGGGCTATTGATGCCGCTGGGGCCATTGCACTATTGCAGTCCCGACCAGTCACGACGGTGTGAGTGCCGGTGCCATGAAGTACGTAACGTATGAGTCGGAAGGCCAGCGCCGGGTTGGAATGCTGGAGGGGGACACGGTACTGGACGTGAGCTTCTCTGGAGACATGGTTGCGTTCATCGAGGCGGGAGCACCGGTAGGGGCCACACGGGCGGTGGAAGGCGCGAAGCTGCGAGCACCGCTGCGGCCCCGAAGTCTGCGGGACTTTCTGGGCTTCGAGGGCCACCTGGCCGCTGCGTTCACGAATCTCGGTAGGGCGATCCCAGCCGAATGGTATGCGATACCCGTGTACTACAAGGGATTGCCTGAAACGGTGATCGGACCGGAGGAGCAGGTGCCGTGGCCGTCGTACTGTGAGCAGCTGGACCATGAACTGGAGTTGGCCCTCGTTATTGGTCGCGAGGGAAGGAATATACCTAGGGAGCGGGCTCAGGACTATGTGTTCGGTTACACAATTTGGAATGACATGTCCGCCCGCGATGCGCAACGCCGTGAGCTCCCGGTCGGACTGGGGCCGGGGAAGGCGAAGGATTGGGACGGGTCAAACATACTTGGGCCATGTATCGTCACGGCCGATGAAGTCGACATCGCCAATCTCCGACTCACAGTGCGAGTTAATGGAGCGGTATGGGGGGGCGACACGACGGCACATATGCATCATAGCTTCGGCTCGATGATTGAATACGCATCCCAGGACCTGACGGTGCGTGTCGGGGAGGTATTTGGTTCAGGGACCGTCGCTGGTGGGTCCGGGGTTGAACTGGATCGTTGGCTGCGGCCGGGGGATGTCATCGAGATGGAGGCTGAAGGTATCGGGGTACTGCGAAATGTAGTTGGTCCCCGGAACGGAATGGACTAGTCACACCGAGGCCTGAAGGGAGGCTCTCATGGCTTATGTTGTCGCAGCGATTTGGAAGGCCAAGCCAGGTGAGGAGGAGAGAGTACTTGCCGTCATCAAGACCATGACTCCGCTGTCTCGCGCCGAGCCGAAGAACCTCTTCTACCAAGGACATGTGTCCGACGAGGACCCCAGGACGTTCTTCTTGTATGAGCAATATCGGGATGCGAGCGGGTATGAGGAGCACAAGGCCAGCAAGCACTTCCAGGATCACGTCGTTGGCTATATCCTCGGGTACCTCGAAGCTCGGAATGTGGACATCTATGAGACGGTTGATGTCTAGGTTGGTCCGGTGCGCTCATAGGCCAGCCGGAAGGTGGAGGCTCATCGGCTCCGGGGGACGCCACGTTGGGCCGCGGGCAGGGTGGCCCCTGCGGCGCGGGTAGCTATAGACGAAGTGACAGTTGTAGACGAAGCGACGATGGCAGGAAGGAAGCAGTGTTAGAAAAGACCACTGAGCGGGGCGGCGCGCAATCATATCGAGGGGGCGGTGTCGTAGGGGGAAGTGTCAGAGACAGGTTCATTCAATATCTGCCAAACGAGCAATATCTGGCAAGAAGGAGGAAGGTACAATGAAGTGGCTGAAGATTAGGACAGTACGACATGTGCCAAAGCTGGCTGCAGCGGCAGTGGTGCTGGCAGCATGTGGAGGATCCACGTCGACGCCCGCGACTAGTCCGCCGGCGGTCAGCGCCGGGGGCTCACTCGTCTTTGGGGCGATATCCACCTTCACCGGACCGATTGCTTCGTTTGGCCCGGAGATGATGGCGGGATGTTACACGGCCACGAAGCTCATCGATCAAGCGAACGGTATTCTGGGAAGAAAGGTGCTTTGCCTTCCGATCAATACGAACGGAGATCCAGCGGATGCTGTAGCCGCTGTAAGCCAGGCCCTCGCAACCGACAATCTGTCTGGGGTGCTGGGGCCGGGCGGGACAGCTACAGCTACCACCCCACTCCTGACGACCGCCAAGATGACGATGTTGGCGGATACAGGAGACTCCGCCTATAACTACACGAAGGACCCGTACTTCTGGCGAATCACGCCGCCGGACAGTGCAGGCGGCCTCGCCCTCGCGGCGTGGGGATACGATCACGGCTGTCGTGTTGGCGCGGCCTTCTTCAACAATACGACCACAGCGCAAACGAGCGTTCCCACCCTGCTGAGCGGGTTCAAGCGGCTAGGTGGGCGCATGGCCATCAACCTGCAACTGGTTCCGGACAGCTCGACCTATGAATCAGAGGTACTGAGGGTCATCGCCGCCCATCCGCAGTGTTTGTTCACGGAAGCGGACCCTCAGACAGATGCAACATTTCTGAGTGAGTTCAAACAGTTCAATCATGGAAAGCTGATCCCCATCATCGGAACGGAGCCCACGATTACGTCGACTTGGCAAGACGCCGTCGGAAAGGCCATAGGCACCACGGCGCTAGCCAACTTCTATGTGGGGCTCGAGCCGTACACTCCTCCAACCGGCAGGGCCTGGGAAATATATCATACGGCGCTTCTGGCTGACTCAGCGCAGGTGCCGAGCCCAGCCCAGTGGTCAGCCGACCCGTACTCCATGACGGACTACGACGGCATCAACATCATGGCTCTTGCGATGCTCGAGGCGAAGTCCACAGTTCCGGCAAAGTACAATCCCTACATTTTGAAGGTCACCCAACCCGGCCCAGGCAAGATTGCGGTCTATAGCTTTGCCCAGGGCAAGTCCCTCCTTGCCGAGGGAAAGCAAATAAGGTATATCGGTGCCGGTGGACCCGTGGACTTCAACCAGTACCACAACTATGGTGGAGCCTTCAGCGCGATGGGATACACATCGGGTGGGAAGAGCAGGTTGGCCGGGTTGGTCCCGGCCGCGCAGATCACCAAGTTGAGCTCCTAGTCGTACCAAGTGGGGTTTGAGGTTGGTGGTCGGAGACTCTTAGCCCGAGGCCCGGCGTAGCCGCCTCTGCTGCGTTGTCCTGGGCTTGCCAAGGTGTTGGCAAGCCCAGGACACTAATGAAAGGAAGTGCGATGCACCTATTCCTGGAGTATGTGGGCTTTGGACTGGTGTCGGCGTCGATACTCGCCCTGGCGGCAGTCGGGTTTACGCTCCAATACGGTGTCACGAATGTGCTCAATCTGGCATTTGGGCAGGTCATGACCTTAGGTGCACTAGCCGCGTACGGGGTGAACGTAGTTGGTGGCGATGTGTGGGAGATGGTTGTCGCGGGAGGACTCTGCGGGGCCGCTGCATCCGTAGCACTAAATCGGGTCGTGATCTCACCCTTCGCGAGACGAGGCCTTAGGTTGTTTGGCATGATCGTCGTGACATTGTCGTTGTCTATCATCATGGGAAATGTCGCCCTCATCGTCTTCGGATTCGGCACCTTCAGCTACTCTCTGTCAACGTCGTCGTCCAACGTCCTGGGGATGACATTTACTGGTGATCAGCTGGAGACAATGGCACTGGCGGTGGCCGGAATGGTGGGGATTCGCCTCTTGCTACAACGGACGAGGCTGGGTCGGGCGATGCGGGCCACGTCAACGGATCCGATCCTGGCCCGCGCATGTGGCATGAATACGCAGCTGATAGCTGACGTCGCGTGGGCCATATCTGGGGTGCTGTGTGGGGTGGCTGGGGTGACGGAGGCGATCTCCGTGTCCGCGTTTTCGGTAACGACCGGAGATGGCCTCCTGCTTACCATAGTCGCCGCTGCCATTGTAGGTGGGATCGGGCAGCCCTATGGGGCTATGCTGGGTGCGGTCCTCATAGGTGTCGTGACATCGCTGGTCGGTGGCTATGCAAATCCTACTTACACTGACTTGACCGCCTTTGTGATCCTGGTTGTGTTCCTCGTGTTTCGGCCAGTGGGTCTAGCGAGAGGCGTGGTGTCGGAGCGAGGAGTGTTGGCGTGAGCAGCTCATTACAATTCTACCTGGCACTCCTCCTAGTGTACGCGGGGGTTGACCTGATTGCGTGCTGGGGCCTAAATTTGCAGATGGGCATAGGCGGTATAGTGAATTTTGGCTTCGTTTTGTTTCAAGCTGCGGGGGCATACACCTATGCGATTCTCACCCTGGGAGCTCCCGCCCACAACGCGGGAGCTGGCGCGGGCTTTCAGACGTATTTCTGGGGAGCACGGCTGCCGTTTCCTCTTCCCTTCGTTGGGGCGATTGTCGTCGGGGGGCTGCTGTCTGTCGTAGTGGGCCTGCTCGTTCTCCCCCGGCTAAGAGGTGATTATCAAGCAATAGCGTTGCTGGTGGTGTCGTTGGTGGCGAGCGGTCTCATCCTAAATGACGCATCAATATTCAACGGAGCAAATGGGCTGTCCAGCATACCGCGGCCGTTGGAGGCCGCCCTGGGGCTGTCGGGCTTGGGCTATAGTTGGGCCTATGTCGGCTTTACAGGGGTGTTGTGCATATTGTCAGGGTGGGTGGTGTGGCAGATCAGCCGCTCACCGCTTGGAAGAGTGTTACGAGCAGTGCGGGAGGATGAGGAAGCGGCGAAGAGTCTGGGTAAGAATCCCCGCCGCTTAAGGCTGATCGCATTCGTTGGAGGGGGTATGCTGGCGGGGCTTAGCGGCGCGGTCCTTGTGGCATATATCGACGCATGGGCACCCTCGAGTTGGGGATATGTGGAGACGTTTGTCTTCGTCACGGCGGTGATTGTCGGGGGTTTTGGAAGCAACGTGGGTGTTGCTGTGGGAGTGGTGCTGGTGCCGATCGTGTTCGGAGAGGCTCCGTTGTTCTTGCCGTCCCTGGTCCAGGCGAGTTGGTTTGGGGCGGTGCAGCTGATTCTGTTCGGGTTGTTTACGATGGGCTTCCTATGGGTTCGGCCGCAAGGGGTGCGTCCTGAGCGACGCGTAAAATATGCTGGAAGGATCAAGAAGCTGGGAGCGTCGGTCGCTGTGGCAGGAGATGGGGCTGGAAGGGCGGGGGAGAGAGGAGGGACTCAGTGATGGCGGCGGGGGCTGGGGATCGGGATGATCCTATGTTGGAGCTGCGACATGTGTCGCGGGAGTTCGGCGGCGTCCGTGCGGTTGAAGATGTGTCCTTTAGCATCGCGGAGGGCGCGGCAGTTGGGATCATCGGCCCAAATGGGGCTGGAAAGTCCACGGTACTCAGCATGATGGCGGGGTCGGTGATACCGTCGGAAGGCGAAATCCTGTTCTGCGGTGAGAGGATCACTGGGCTCAGGTCCGACGCGGTGGCAAGATGTGGAATAGTTCGCACCTTCCAGGTGTCGGCGGAGTTTGCGGGTCTAACTGTTATGCAGAACCTGCTGGTCGCTGCTCCACGACAGCGGGGTGAGTCGGTTGTCGGGGCCCTGCTGGGCTGGCGATATTGGGGGGCGGCTGAGGAGTCCGCGATTGAGCGAGCATATGAGCTGTTGGTGAAGTTTCGAATGACGGATGTGGTGGATGAGTATGCAGGTAACCTGAGCGGCGGTCAGCGACGGCTGTTGGAGGTGATGCGGGCGA
>JAKAOC010000270.1 GCA_021823385.1 Actinomycetes bacterium | reverse complement strand
GTCTCGCGCTCCTGTTTGCGTATTATGAAGCAGTGACTCAAGTCGAAGAGCTTCAGCGGACCGAGCCATCCCATGCAGACGTGGAGGAGCGGGACCGCATGTCCCATATCGTGCTGCCCGCTTCGGCAGTGACCGAGGCGATCATCACGGGCAAGCCCTGCACCGCCCTTTGCGGCAAGACATGGGTGCCCTCCCGCGACCCTAAAAAGTACCCGCTTTGCCCGACCTGCCGCGAGGTGGCGGAGTCCATGGGCTGGAAGATCCCCAACTCCTAGAACCGGGCTGGGAAAGGTCCACAAAATGGAGAAGACCCCGCCTCTGGGCGGGGTCTTCCTCGTTCGACCCTCGAATCGGGTCAGGCGGCTCGGTAAGGGCGGTTACTTGCCTGGGGGCGCAGGAATCGTCACCGGAGTCGACACCGGGGGCGCCGAGGTGGGACGGCCGGTTACCGGGGGTGTGGTACCAACCACTGCGCTACCGCTGACGGAGGCGCTACCCTGCACGCCGTTCGAGCTGCCGCCCGAGCCGGAGTTGTGGTTGCCTGACTGGCCCTTGGACGTGGCGTTGGCGTTGGCGTTGGCGTTGGCGTTGGCGTTGGCGTTGGCGTTGGCGTTGCCGGACCCGGTGGTGTGCGTCGCAATGAAGGTGTTACAGAAGCTCCTGATCTGAGTTTGCGAAGCCGTACTCGAGCTGCTGGAGTAGCCGGATTGGCCCGCCACGTACTTGGCCAGGTTCTGGAAGTTGGTGGACGCGAGCGGACCGGTCGACGGGTTTGCGCTGGTGGGAGCATGGCCGGTGATGGCCAAGTATGCGGTGCACTCGCCAAAGATGTTGGCCCCGCTCGCCATTCCCTGGCTCTCGCCGGCAAAGGTCGTGGCCGCCGTGGTGTGTGGCGCATTGCTACTACCCGAATCGTTGGTTGTCACCAGGCTCACGCTCGGGGTTTGGTGTGCATGGGTATTGAACGAGACCGGAACCACCCCGGTCAACGCCGCGGCGGCACCGCCAGTCAGTGCAATCGCGGCAGCAATCGCGGCGGCCTTTGCAGTCAGCACTTTGGAGAGCACTTTGCTCTTTCCTCCTGTTGGTATGGCGCCGCCCTGCGCTGCCCGGAACGCCTGGATTACCTGGTGGGCACCGGTCGTTTCGGAGTAGGACGCAGGAGCGTTGGCGCGGTCGACCAGCGCTTTCACCTTGGCAAGCTCCTCAGGAAGGCCACCGGCAGGGGCCTTTCCGGAGAGGAGAGCCTCAATGATCTCTTGGCTGATCGGATCCATCGTCATATCACCTATTGCAATCGCCAACGCCGGGGGCGGCGTTACATACCTTTTTGAAACTTTTCGGCGAGCCGCTTGATCGCCCGGTGCTGGATCACACGGACCGTTCCTTCGGACTTGCCTACGATGTGCGCGACCTCCTCCGAACTTAGGCCGGCGACGACCCGCAGCAGCAGGACTTCCGCCTGTTCCTGGCTCAGGCCGGCGACTAGCTCGCGCACCGCCTCGTCCACCTCGAGCTGTTCGCCCGCCTGTGACGGCTCGACGCTTAGCGATGCCAGCTCCTCGGCGCTCTCCATCTGCTTGAGGCGCGGACGGCGGCCCATCCGGCGCAGGTGGTCGATGCTGCGCCTGCGGGCCGTCGCAAATAGCCAGGCCCGGAAGTCGCGGTCGTCGCCCTGGAAGGTGGTCAATCCTTTGGCCACCGACACCCATACCTCGGCCGCCACATCCTCGGCCGCCGAGGGCAGGCGGCCTTTCAGGAAGCGCAGCAAAGGCGGATTGAAATGCCTGTAGAGCTCGGTAATGGCGTCCTCGTCGCCCTGGCGAGCCCGCTCAACGGTGCGGCCGAGTTCGGCAGAGCCCTCATATCCGCGCGCGGCCATCTCCGTCAAGGCCGGCTCCGGAGCTGTGAGCGCACCATTCCTGCTCTCGGGGCGAAAGCGCTCCCGAGCGGCACGACGCTCGTCGTCTTCAATGGAGAACGGCTCGCCACCTGCCATGATTCGTCCCATATTAGCCCGCCGTCCCAAGTCTTCGGGGAGTCCGCGCAATGCCGGTTAGGCCCTCGGCGGGTCGGCTCCACCTGGTAAACATCGGCGCGTCGCCCACCCGTCTGAAGCCGCCTACTCAGTCCCAGTCCGCCACTAGGGAGGCGATGGCATCGAGCGAGAGCTCGGTTCCATACGGGTAGCGGTGATGTGTGGAGAGAATCTCCACGCGCTTGGCCCGCCGCATTGCGGCGGCCGCCTCGTCGGGCAGGTTGAAACGGATGTAATGTACCGATGCCGTCACATCCGGCCTGGTGAGCTGCTCCTCGTGCGACTCCTCGACCTGGCAGGGAACGACGATGTCACCATCGGGCGAGTCGATCACCACCTCGAGGGACGTTTCGATGCCGACGAGCTTGGGGAGCCACTCCATCAGCTGCTCCTTCGAGGTCAACTCCAAGAAGAGCGTGGCGCAAAGTTGCCCTGGACCAGGGATGAGCGGGTTGTAAACAGCAAGCTCCTCCTCGATCTGGGCGTCCTTCGTCATCTTCTCGGCCCGGGCCATCTCCTGGATCTGGAAGAGAATGGTTTCGCGATTCTCGAAGGTCAGCGAGATTATCGGCCCGAGGTCGACTCGCCGGATGGCCTTCAGAGCGATGATCCGCCGGCGAAAGGCGTCCCTCTCGCGCTCGTATTCGCGCAAATCCGCGATGTCATGCAAAGTCAACTTGGCTGGCATGATGTTCCCTTTCCTACCCTGGTCAGGAGATCTCGAGTCCGTAAGCGCGCGCCATGGTGACCATCGGGTGATCCACGGGGCGCGAGGTCTCCTCTGTTATGGCGGTATTTGCAAGGTGGCAATCGCCGGCAAGGTGCGCGTCGGGATTCTTGCCGAGCGCCTTGGCCAGGCCGCCCGCCACCGTCTTGGCGAGCTGGTAGTTCTTGGCTCGGTATCCCCAGGTCCCGTCGATGCCCGAGCATTTGGCCACCACCGACACCTTGGCCCCTGTCAGCTTCATCAGATCGCGGCTCTTCAAACCAACGTTCTGAGCCTGCAAGTGGCAGGGGGCGTGGTAGACGATCTCGGAGGGGACTTCGCCCGGGAAGTCGGTGGAAAAGGCCGCCTTGTCCGCTCGGTACAAGTTGAACAGGTACTCCGAGGTGTCGAAAGTCGCGGCGGCGACCTCTTCGGCCGCCTGCGTGCCCAGATAAAGCGGGTAGTCCCTCTTGATCACGTAAGCGCAGGTCGGCTGGGGCACAACCACCTGCCTCCCCGCTCTCACCTCTGCGGCCAGAACTTTGACGTTGTGCGCCGCGGCCTCCTTGAACTTGTCGACCTCACCGGCGTGCAGCCACGGGGCGCCGCAGCACTTCGCGCCGCTCGGCAAAGAGCAGGAAACCCCGTTGTGCTCATAGACGACAACCGTGGCCTTGCCGATCTCGGGGGCCATGTACTCGACGTTGCAAGTCGGGAAGAGGGCGACCGATGCACGGCGGTTTCTAACGAAGGGCCGCTCCCGGCGCTTGAACCAGGTCGAAAAGCGCATCCGCGCATACGGGGGCAGCACGCGCTGGGATGCGATGCCAAGCGTTGCCTCCATCCCCTTGCGCGAGGCTTTGTTGGCGACGTCGATCATCTTGTTGGCGACCGGCGAGAGGACAACCGAGGCCGCCCCGATCAGGTCGGTGCGTCCCATGACTTCATCCGAAAGGCGCTCCGGGAGGCTGGCTCCGCCTTCCCTCTTGCGGATGGTTTTGGCCCGCAGCATCAGGCGCGGAAAGTCGAGTTGCCACTCGTGAGGCGGGACGTAGGGGCACTTCACATAGCACAGCTTGCATTGGTAGCACTCGTCCACGACCTGGTCCTGCTCGGTGCGGGTCAGCGCCTCGACGTTGCCGTCGTGGGAATCGATGTGATTGAAGAGCGTCGGGAAGGACGGGCAGAGCTGCAGGCACAGCCGGCAGCCGTGGCAAAGGTCGTAGACCCGGGTGAGCTCCTGCCGAAAGTCGAACTCGTCGAAGTACTTGGCATCGGCCGGATTGTAGGTGACCGTCATCTCATCTCCCGGGAAGTGGAAGGCCGGGAGGGCTGCCGCCCCACCCGGCCCTGGGTTTGTCTCCGCGCATCGTGCACGGCCGGCCCTTCAGGTCAGGCGATCGACTCCAGACCCTGGGTGAAGCGCCCGGCATGGCTCTTTTCGGCACGCGCAAGGGTTTCGAACCACTGCGAGATCTCGTCAAAGCCCTCGTCCCGAGCGGTGCGGGCAAAGCCGGGGTACATCTCGGTGTACTCATAGGTCTCACCCTCGATGGCGGACTTGAGGTTGTCCTCGGTGGAGCCTACCGCTGCTCCGGTGACGGGATCACCCACGCCATCGGCGAGAAAGTCGAAATGCCCGAAAGCGTGACCGGTCTCGCCTTCGGCGACCGAGCGGAAGAGCGCGGCTGTGTCAGGGTATCCTTCCACATCCGCCTTCTGGGCGAAATACAGGTAGCGCCGGTTGGCCTGGGATTCGCCCGCGAAGGCCTCCTTCAGGTTCTCTGCGGTCTTGGTACCCTTCAAATCAGGCA
>JAKAOC010000269.1 GCA_021823385.1 Actinomycetes bacterium | reverse complement strand
CGATCTTCCCCCGCAAATCGGGCCGCAGGCCGACCAAACACCCGCGTGCATGGGGGGTAGATTTGCCATGGTGCGTCTACCTCGACTTTGCATGCAACTCCTTGATCCTGCCGGGGTCTACTTGGCAGATGGCTTCCCGGCCCGGCGAGGTCCCGTTTTCCATGAGGCCGCGGTCTTCGGGCCTGGCGTGCCGGGTGGGAGCCGGCAGGCAACTGACGAAGAGATCCGGGCGCTTAGGGGCCGGAGCGGCCACAGGCCCCCTGAAGAGGCGGACTTGCGGGGCCTGATAAACAGCGAGACCGTGAAGCGCGCAGCCAGCGAACTCCTGTCGTCCGGTTCAGCCGTGTTGGAGAGTTCCGAAGGGCAGGTGCGGGCCCGGATTGTACGCTTCTGGCGAGGGACCTCGATACTGGAAATCGGAGTCGAGGGCCGGAGCTCACGGGTGCGAATCCCGCGCAATATGGGCCCTGCCGGCCAGGAGACACTCGCCTTCTATCTTGGCGCGTTTCTCTCTCACGCTTAGCCTTTGTCCTCCTGACCAGCGGGCCCGCGAGGGGTCCAGTCATTGGGACGCAGCGGCTTCAGCTGTGGATGATCTCGGTGGATCCCTCGACCAGCTCAGCCCTATGCAAGCACTCATCGAGGTCCGCTGGAAGCGGCGCGGTGAACGCCACTTCCTCGCCGGTGCCAGGATGCACGAACGCAAGCCGCCAAGCATGGAGAAAGATCCGATCTCCGAATTCACCGGCCGCGCCATAGAGGCGATCACCGTACACCGGAAAGCCGTGTGCACTCAGATGGATGCGAATCTGATGGGTACGGCCCGTCTCCAGCTCAACTTCGACCAGGCTGACGTCCTGGCCATCGAGCCTCAAGACGGCCAGGCGGCGATATGCGGTGCGGGCGTAGCGCCCCTGGGCTGAGAGCTCCATTGCGCCGAAGCCCTTCCAGGACTTGGCGATGGCGCCTTCCAGATCGGCACGGGCGGGCTCGATCCTGCCCTCCACCAACGCCAGGTAGGTCCGGCGCGCCGTGTGCTCACGCATCTGGGAGGACAGCGACTGGTAGGCCTGCTCGGTCCTCGCCACGACCAGCAGCCCGGATGTGGGCCTGTCCAGCCTGTGGACGACCCCGGGGCGCTGAAGGTTGCCGACCTGGGAAACTTCGGGAAATTGCGCAATTATGCCGGAGACCAGGGTTCCGATCGAATTGCCGACTCCAGGGTGAACCACCTGCCCGGCGACCTTGTCGACCACGATCACGGCCTCGTCGGCATGCACGATGCGCACTTCCACGCCCGGGTCCGCCTCCACGGCCTGTGGAGCGGCTTCGTCCAGAAGGCTCTCGGGCACCTCCAGCACTTCGCCCCCACGGAGCACCAGGGACTTCGAGGCCAGAGGGCGCCCACCCATGCGAATTGCTCCGGCGGCGATTTCAGCAGCGGCTCTGGCGCGTGAGCAACCGGTGAGCATCGAGAGGGCCCTATCCAAACGCGTGCCCGACAAGGACCCGGGTATCTCCACCCCTAGGTACTCGATCGCTGGCTCGGTGGATTCGCTTCGGGTCATCGCAACGAGCCTATGGCGCTCGAGCTGCGCTGGGTTCAGCGTGCACCCTCTGATTTCGGGGTGGCGATAATTGCCAGCACAAGGCCTATCACCACGCCCGCGTCGGCCAGGTTGAAGGTGGGCCAGAATCCGGAGTGGAGGAAGTCGATCACCGCTCCCCCGTTGTGCCTGAAGATTCGATCTACGACATTGCCGAGCGCCCCTCCGAGGACCAACGCGGCGGCAACAGTGGTCAGGGGGCGGCGCGTCCGGAAGAGGACGACCACCAGGACGGCCGAGACAACGATACCGAAGACGGTGATGATGCCGGGGGCTCCCGAGGCGATGCCAAAAGCGATGCCCGAGTTGTAGATCAGCTCGAAGCCGAAGTGCCCGAACAGGAAGTCCGGGTGCCCGGCAAGCGTATTCTCCGCCCACGTCTTGGTCGCCTGATCGGCACCCACCCACAGCGCCGCAATCAACAGGCCGACCAGATGCCGGACCCAGGGCTTGCGGGCCGAGATGCCGGCCCCTTCGCTCAAAGCCAGTTTGCCCACCAGACGCCCTCGCACGCCTAGCGGCGCGTAAGGCCCCCGCTCTTGCATTTCACGCAAAGGCGGGCAAAGGGAAGCGCCCGCAGGCGGATACGGGGAATCTCGCCCTTGCAGTTCTCACAGACGCCGTAGGTGCCTGCCGCGATCTTGTCCAGGGCGGAGTCGATCTCGGCGACCGTAGCCAGGTGCGAAGCAAGAAGAGCCAGGTCGCGCTCCCGCTCGATGGTCGAGTTGCCACCCTCGCCCGACTCCTCGTCGAACTGGACGTCGCCGGGCTCGGACTCACGAGCCAGAGTGGCGGCCTCCTCCTTGAACATCTCGGCCTGCGAGGTGTACACCTGGCGCTCAGCCTCGAGCAGGACTCGCTGCGTCGCCAGGAACTCCTCCTCGGTGAGGGCCTCGTACTCATCGTCGCTGAGGGACTCTATCTCCTCTTTGGTGCGCACACCATCGGAGCCTGCACCGGCATCCGCTGCCCGGGAGCCTGCGCTGTTCCTGCTCCTCTTGGTCGACGTCTTTGCCAGCTCTTCCATATCCATCACCCCCTGTGGAGCCTCCTCCACACGGTCCTCAAACGACTTCCACGAGCCATGTGCCCGGGGTTCGCCCCCTTGCACTGGCCTATTTGAAACAAGCGCGGCGCAAAAGAATTCCCGCATTCTAATTACGCCCGAGGGATTTCCTGATACACGGGCACCCTCGAGGCTCTTTGTTGCCGCTACACACTAAACGCGCTTTAGGGCGGCCGTGCAACCATAGGGATTTCCCGTGGCCGATGCGCGCCTATTTTGGATGCATGGATTCAAGTTCAGCGGCAACCAGCAAGAATGCGACGCCCTATCCGTCGGCCAGCCCCGGGCTCAACCTGCCCAAGCTCGAGCAGTCGATTCTGGCCTTCTGGGAAAAGGACGGCACCTTTGCCGCATCCATCGAGAATCGCGCCGGCGGGGAAAACGAGTACGTCTTTTACGACGGCCCCCCGTTCGCCAATGGGCTTCCTCACTACGGGCACCTGCTGACAGGCTTCGTCAAGGACGCCGTCCCCCGTTATCAGACCATGCGCGGCCGCAAGGTGCAGAGGCGCTTTGGCTGGGACTGCCACGGCCTGCCGGCGGAGATGGCCGCCGAGAAGGAACTCGAGCTCACCGGGCGCGTGGACGTGATCGGCTTCGGCATCGACAAATTCAACGACTACTGCCGCGGCCTCGTGCAGCGCACCACCCACGATTGGCATCGCTACGTGACGCGCCAAGCACGCTGGGTGGATTTCACCAACGACTACAAGACCATGGACGCCGACTTCATGGAATCGGTGATGTGGGCCTTCGCACAGCTGCACCGCAAGGGGCTGATCTACGAAGGCGAGAGGGTTCTCCCCTACTGCTGGGAATGTGAGACCCCGCTATCAAATTTCGAGACCCGCCAGGACGACTCCTACCGCATGCGCGTCGACCCGGCCGTCACCGTCGCCTTCCCCTTGGTGGCGGAGGACGGTGACGGGTTGCTCGACGGAGCCCTGGAGATCTGGGCCTGGACCACCACCCCATGGACCCTGCCCTCGAATCTCGCCTTGGCGTTGGGGCCCGAGATCGAATACGCGGTCCTGAGGGTGCCTGGCCGCGAAGCCAAGGTGGTGATCGCCGAGGCTGCGCGCGAGCGCTACGCGCATCGCCTGGAGGGCGCGGAGCTGCTCGGGACAGTGCCGGGCGCGGCGCTGGCCAACCGGCGCTTCCACCCACTCTTCTCCTACTTCGCAGGCGCACCCAACGCCTTCCGGGTTCTGATGGGCGACTTCGTCAGCACCGAAGACGGCACCGGGGCCGTGCAGATGGCTCCGGGCTTTGGCGAGGACGACCAGAAGCTCTGCGAGTCCGAGGGGATATCCGTGGTCTGCCCGGTCGACAGCCGTGCACGCTTCGTCGAACCCGTCTCCGACTATCTGGGACTTCAGGTCTTTGAGGCCAATCCGGCCATCATCGGCGACTTGCGCGCCAACGGGTCGCTCATCGAGCATGCCGACTACGAGCACTCTTACCCGCACTGCTGGCGCACCGACACCGCCCTGATCTACAAGGCCGAAAGCTCGTGGTTCGTCTCCGTCACGGCGGTCAAGGACCAGCTTCTGAAGCGAAACCAGGAGATCAACTGGATCCCCGGCCATGTCAAGGACGGTTCGTTCGGCAAGTGGCTCGAGGGTGCACGCGACTGGTCTCTGACCCGCAACCGCTTCTGGGGCTCGCCCATCCCGGTGTGGAGGAGCGACAACCCCGACTACCCGCGTATAGAGGTCTACGGCTCGTTCGACGAGATCGAGGCGGCCTTCGGGCGCCGGCCAGTGGATCTCCACCGGCCCGAGATCGACGAATTCATCCGCCCCAACCCCGACGACCCCACCGGCCGCTCCATGATGCGCCGCGTCCCGGACGTTCTCGACTGCTGGTTCGAGTCCGGCTCGATGCCC
>JAKAOC010000268.1 GCA_021823385.1 Actinomycetes bacterium | reverse complement strand
GAGAGGTCGAAGCGCACGTTGTGGCCGACCACCACTGCACCCTCGGCCATCGCGCTCAGCTCGAGGAGCACCTCCGACAGCGGAGGCGCACCTGCCAGCATCTGAGGGTAGATGCCGGTAAGAGCGGAGATGACGGGGGGGATGGGGCCGCCGATGGCCACCAGGCTGTCGAGGCGGGCCAAGACCTCGCCCCCTTGCACCAGCAGCGCCGCAATCTCGGTTATCTCCGAGCTGGCCGCCGAGGTGCCAGTGGTCTCGATGTCGAGAACGAGGAAGCGGATCTTGTCCAAGGTGGCAAATTCGTCTTCGAGAAGCAGCTGTCGCGACACGGCCCCGGCCCTATGGAACGTTTGTTCGATAATCCTAACCGGGTGCCCACGGCGGAGCCGGGCAATTGGGTGCAAGTGCCGCCTCGGCCATAAGATGACTGCAATGGAAACTCCGAGGTACAGGTGCGACAACTGCGGGAACAAGACTCGCTTCGACGTGGTGGGGACTGAGAGCTTCAGGGCGTTCTACCACTACAGTCTGGGTGGCGAGCTGACCATAGAGTCGCGTGAGGTGACCGAGTTCAAGGTCGAATCCGTCACCTGCCGCTGGTGCGGGTCGACAAAGTCGATCGTGGACGATGCCGAAGCCGGAGCTGAGGCCTAAGCACAGTCTCCGGGGGTATGGCTCGAGGAATAATGTCCCGACGCCTACAATTAACACTGTCCAGGTAGTGTTTTTTCCCGGCGGACCCCCCACTCGGGCGCCCAAGACCGTCGTGCAGGCGATTGTCTAGCGGGGCGAGGTGGGTACAGGTTCCTCCGCGGAGTTGGGAAGGTGCGCGAATGACCAGCGAGATGGCCGTGACGCTGCAGACGGGCCGCGGTCGTGGCAAACCAAAGGAATGGCAAAAGGGCGTCGTAGCCGAGATCATCGTCGAAACCCCTGAGACCAACACGCTGCGCATCTCATTGCCCGATCCGCTGGAGTTCCTCCCGGGCCAGTACTACAACATCCGCATTCCTGTGGAGGGCAGACCCAGACCGATCCAGCGGGCGTATTCCGTCGGATCCTCGCCCAAGCCGGATTTCTCGATGATCGACGTAGGCGTTCGCGAGATGACCGGAGGGCTGGTCTCGCCGGTTCTGGTGCGTGGGGTCGCGCCGGGTCATGAGCTCGAGGTCCGCGGACCTTATGGAAACTTCACCTGGACCACCGAGCTCGGGGGCCCCGTGCTGCTAATCGGCGCAGGCTCGGGTGTGGTGCCGCTGATGTCGATGATTCGCTATCAGGCCGCGGTAGGCTCAGCGCATGCCATGCATCTGCTCTACTCATCCAAGAGCCATGAGTACGTGATCTATGGTGACGACCTTGCTGAGCTGGATTCTGAGTACGACTGGCTCAGCGTTTCGCACACTTTCACACGGGACCCGCACGACACCCGGGCCCGGTTCCACCGCCGCATAGACAAAGAGATGGTCACCCAGGTGATGGAGGAGTGCGGCGCGAGGCTCGCCTATATCTGCGGCCCGCCCGAGATGGTCGAAGACGCCGAACGCACCCTCGTCGAGCTGGGAATGGCTCCCGAAGCCGTGCACACCGAGAAGTACGACTGAGACTTGGATGGCCGTCTGGATCGATTCCCCGATCTGGAGCTTCAGGGGTGTCAAGCACGCCCACATGATCTCGGACAGCTCCGTAGCCGAGTTGCACCGCTTCGCCTATCAGCTGGGATTCCCAGAGCGGGCCTTTCAGGGGGACCATTACGACATTCCTGAGTACCTGATCCCCGTTGCCGTGGCGATGGGGGCCACCCGCACCGATCCGCGTGATCTTCTTCGCCGTCTGAAGGCCGCTGGCCTGCGCTCTCGGCCCGCCGGGCGGTCCAACCGCGCCCACGACGGTGGACCGACTCCGGCCCCGTGAGTGGAGCCGGCGATTTGGAGCGGGAGCTGGCCAGGCGAGCCCGGCATGAGGGCCTGGTGGCCCTTTCCATCTCCCGGGCCAGGGCCTACCGCAACGTCTCCGCGCTGCTGGCCGAGCGGGATGCGGCCGGACTCCGCGACGGGATGCAGTTCACCTATCGAAATCCCGCGCGTTCGACCGACCCGGCGGCGACGCTTCCCGGTGCCCGCTCCGTGGTTTCGGCTGCCTGGCCCTACGGACGCTCGTCGCTGGGTCGAGCCCCATCGGTTGTGGCCCGCTACGCAAGGACAGACAGCTATGCGGAGCTGCGCGGACGCCTGGCACGCCTGGCCGAGGTTCTAGAGGAGGCCGGGCATGTTGCGCGAGTGGTTGCCGACTCCAACGCGCTGGTGGACAAGGAGCCGGCCGTGCGTGGCGGGGGAGGGTGGTACCTGAAGAACTCCCTCTTCGGCGTGCCCGTCCACGGATCGATGGTGGTGGTCGGGAGCATTATCACCGACGCGATGCTGACGCCCACCCTTCCAAGGAGCCGGCTCACCGGATGTGGGAGCTGTACGGCCTGCGTGGGTGCCTGCCCGACGGGAGCGATCCTGCCCGGGGGAGCCGTGGATGCGCGGCGCTGTATCTCCTGGCAGCTGCAAAAGCCGGGCCTCCTGCCCGCGGAGATCGCCGCGGCGATGGGTGTCCGCGTCTACGGTTGCGACATCTGCCAGGAAGTTTGCCCCTACAACCGCCGCAACGCCGAGGGTGAGCCGGACCCGCTGGCACAACTGGACGAGCTGGCTGGGATCCTTCGAACCGGAGACGCCGAGCTTCTCGGGCACTATTCACACCTCTACCTGCCGGGGCGTGACCCCTCGGTCCTGAAGCGCAATGCTCTGGCCGCCCTGGGAAATCTGGGCGATGGCCCGGCTGCTCAGGGGGCGCTCTCGCTACTCTCGGCATGGCTCAACTGCGCAAACCCGGTCCTGGCGGCGACCGCCGCGCAATCGCTGGCCCGGTTGGCCGGCTCGCCCGAAGTTTGACAAGCCGGGCTCCTGGGTACGATATATGAGCTGATGAAATCCGAACCGCCAAGCCTGCTCAGGCCCGAGCTGTGGACCCCCCGCCGCCATGTGCTGGTGACCAACGACTTTCCGCCCAAGATCGGTGGAATCCAAAGCTACTTGTACGAGATCTATCGGCGCCTGCCCGCCGATCAGGTTGCGGTTATCACCACCAGCTACCCGGGCGATCAGGACTTCGACTCTGCGCAGCCCTTTCAGGTGCTGAGAACCGGGACGGGCTTCATGGCGCCCACCCCCCGTCTGGCAGCTCGACTGAGGGCTGCGCTCTCAGCCATTGGGCCCGAAAGCGTCGCTCTGGATCCGGCCCTGCCCCTTGGGCTGATTTCGCGCCGCCTCCCGGTACGACCAACGCTTGTCGTCCATGGGGCCGAGGCCGTGATTCCCGCCACCGTGCCAATTCTGCGCGGCGTCATGGCCAGCGTGCTTCGCTCCTCAGGGGGCGTCGTGGCGGGGAGCCACTACACGGTGGAGGCGCTGGACTCCCTCGCGTCACGTTCCTCGCTTCGTCTGGAGCGAACTTCTTTGGTCGAGCCGGGTGTCGACTCGGCATGTTTCCACCCGCCTGATCCCTCCGCAAGGTCGGCTGCCCGCCAGGGGCTGGGCATCGCAGATGGCGAGTTCCTGCTTGCCTCGGTATCGCGCCTGGTGCCGCGCAAGGGCATGGACGTCCTAATCCAGGCACAAGCCTTGGCGCGCCGTGAGGTGCCCGGCCTGCGCCTTCTGATCGCCGGGGAGGGCAGAGACCGGACCCGTCTCGAGCGCGTCGCGGCTCGGGCCGGCTCGAGCGTGGAATTCCTGGGTCGGGTCCCATCTGAGACGATGCTCGCCCTCTATCAGGGCGCCGACCTTTTTGCGATGCTGTGCAGGAGCCGTTGGATGGGGCTGGAGCAAGAGGGATTCGGCATCGTTTTCCTGGAGGCGGCGGCATGTGGTGTTGCAGAGCTGGCCGGGAGGTCCGGAGGCTCGGCCGAAGCGGTGGAGGACGGCGTAACGGGTTACGTGATCGATGATCCGCGCGACCCCTACGCGGTCGCGCGGCGGATCGTGGAACTGGCACAGTCGCCTGAGTTACTGGCGGCCATGGGCAGAGCGGCGCGTCGGCGGGCGGTAGAGAAGTTCGACTACGAGTTGCTTGCGCGGCGCTACGGCAGCCATTTCGGCCTGTTTTGAGTTAGCCTGGGCCCACTTGCCGGAGGTTTCCGGCCCAACCGGCCCCGGCGCGGGCGCTTTTCGAGCCGCCTTGGGTTAAATTGCTAGTGGTTGGAACCGTGCAGCGGGTGGGCGCCCGCATGCCCGGCAGGAATCACCCGCGGAGCGGGTCGGATGTCGAGGTGTTGGGGATGGAAAAGACCGTTGAATCCGCCATCGTGGCGGCGAGCCCGGCCGAGTGCTTCGCCACGGTCACCGACTTCGCCCGCTATCCGGAGTGGGCAGGGGACGTCAAGAGCGTCGAAGTATTGGAGACCGACTCCAGCGGACGCGCCGCACGTGTGGCCTTCCGGGCCGCGGCATTTGGCCGAAGCGCCTCCTATACCCTGGTTTACAGCTATCCCACCAGTGACGGGCTGACGCTCGCCTGGGTCCAGGAATCGGCGG
>JAKAOC010000267.1 GCA_021823385.1 Actinomycetes bacterium | reverse complement strand
CGTCACCCCGAAAGTCCCGGTGGTGACCCGGAAGCTCTGTCGGGCGGTGCTCTTGGTCTTGAAGTGGGGGAACCCGATGGCCCGCCCCTTGCGCAGCCCCCGCCGGGACTTGGACCACGCGTCGAGACCCGAGTTGCAGGACTCCTTCGAGTTCTCGGACCACCACGGGGCAACGTCGGCCTTGGCCACAGCGCCCGCACGAAATAGGGACTGTCAAGGCACTTTCAGGAAGAAAAATGGGGCGGCGGGATCGGGAATAGGGAATTATTAAAAACCAGTGGACAATCACGAATATTCGGCGTTATTGTTGCGCCTAATCGGTCGCGGCATAATTCGGTAGTCACCCCGCTTGTTATGGAGGTGTTTTGGAGGTCTTTGGCTGACTCGCCTAACGAAGTCAGTCCAGGTCGCTTCAACCGACGGCAGTAGTCCAAGGTCACCACTTTGCTGCAGCCGGTGTATCAGGTCGCGAATTCCAGCTTTCGAGCATTAATTCGTGTGGTCCCCCACGGATCGGTGGGGGAACTGCTCGTTTCTTCGCTGGGACAGATATCGACACCAACGTTTCGATATCTATGCGGTGTAAAGCTGCCATCAACGGGTCGTTGCATCCGCATTTAAGTCAGGTGGGTTCCCTATTGGCATCCTATGAAGGTATTCCTGAAGTCAGCGTCATCGTGCCTACGCGAAATGAACGTGACAACATAGCCCCACTGCTCGACCGGCTGGCGCCGGCGCTCGCGGATCGGTGTGCCGAAGTCGTCTTCGTCGACGACAGTTCCGATGACACTCCTGAGGCGATTGCAAGTGGTGCCGTGCGGCCGGGGCTCATGGTTCGCTGCCTGCATCGCTCCCCCGAGCAACGTCATGGAGGACTGGGCGGGGCGGTCATAGAGGGGCTGCGGGCCGCGGCAGCCCCTGTCGCCGTTGTCATGGACGGCGATCTCCAGCATCCGCCGGAGATGGTGCCCGTGCTCGTGCAAAAGGTGGAGGGAGGAGCCGCCGACCTGGTGGTCGGGAGCCGGTATACGTCCGGTGGAACGGCGTCGGGGCTTTCCGGCCTGGCCAGAGAGGCGGTTTCGCGTTCTTCGACGCGGTTATCCCGTGTTGTCTTCCGTCGGCGGCTCAAAGGTATGTCCGATCCGATGAGCGGGTTCTTCGCAGTCAGGATCGCCACCCTCGACCTCGATCGAATGAGGCCGATGGGCTTCAAGATCTTGCTGGAGATCCTCGCCCGTTCGAGCCTGGCCGTCGATGAAGTGGGGTTCTCGTTCGGGGAGCGTAACTCGGGGGCGAGCAAGGCAGGAGTCAGGGAGGGCGTCAACTTTCTCCTTCAGCTGGCCCGGCTCCGGGTTGCATGCACCTTGTCGGACAAGCGGCGCCGAGTGGCCGCCTTCGCCGCGGTTGGAGTGGCCGGCATAGGTGTCAACTCGGCGGCTTTCTGGGCGATGAACGGACTCGGCCGCATGAACGTGGTGTTGGCCGCCGCGCTGGCCACGCAGGTCTCGACTTCCGCCAATTTTGCGGGAGTGGAGCGTTTCGTATTTAGGGGTGCCAGGCGGCACCGGATGTGGTCGAGATATCTGGGGTTCAGTGCGCTTAATAACGCCATAATGCTGGGACGGCTGCCGGTCCTGGTGCTCCTGGTGTCTGTCCTTGCGGTTCCCGCCTTACTTGCGAATCTAATAACACTGTTTGGATCTTTTGTAATTCGGTTTGTTGTAAATGATCGAGTCATTTATGGGGAAGGGGCCGACATGTCAGTAGTCGACATCGGAGAAGTCAAGAGAGTTGGGCCGGTGGTCGTTGCTCCAAGTAAGGATCGCAGCGAGGAGAGCGTTCCGGCGCCGTCGCGCGGCGTGGACAAGGAGTGGCGCTACCGCTACGACCTTCACGGAATTCTGCGCATTTGCAGCGAGGTGGAGCTGCCGGAGCTCTCCTATTTCAGCCTTGGGGAAGTGATCGAGCGCCCCGGAAGCTTCAAGGCGGATCTGGTTATCAGGGTCCGGGGTTTCGGAGGACTGCATACCCATGCCCGTCTTTACGATTCGATCGCATCGAGCTGCATTCGCTGGGAGGAGCACCTCGGTCCGCTGGCGGCCAACTTCTCGGTGGACATGTCCGGTCCGGTGGTTGTGACGGCCAGTCCGACGCTTGCGCGTAGCCCGCACGTCCTCTACACGAACGTGGTGGAACCGCTGCTGCGCTTCGCACTTGTCGACAAGGGGTACATGCTGCTTCACTCCGCGTCGATCAAGTTGGGTGCCGCGGGGGTGATGCTTTCGGCGCGCACTGATACCGGCAAGACCGGAACCGTGCTCCGGCTGCTGGGCTTGCCGGAAAGCAGGTTCCTCTCCGACGACATGAGCATCGTCCACGAGGACGGCACCGTTCTCAGCTACCCGAAGCCGCTGACGATTAGCGACCACACGTTGCGGGCTGTGGACGCCGGCCGGCTCGGACGAGCCGAGTGGGCGTGGCTCAGAGTTCAGAGCAGGGTGCATTCGAAGGAGGGCCGGGCCTTTGCGATGCGCCTCGCGGAGCACAACCTGCCGATCATGACCATCAACGCCTGGGCGCAGCGAATCCTGCCCCCGCCCAAGTACGACGTCTACCGCCTGGTCAAGTGCACCACCGCCAAGACCATGGCGGTCTCGGAGGTCTTCATCATCGAGCGAGGGGTCACCCACCACAGCCTCGTGCCTCTCCCCCAGGCCGTCGACGAGATGCTGGCCAACACCGAAGACGCCTATGGCTTTCCTCCGTACCGCTACATCGCGCCTTCGCTCGAGATGCATGGAAAGAAGGCGGACGTTCTGCTCAGCAAGGAGAGGAGCATCATCATGGGCGCCATGACCGGCGTGGAGATCCACCGTCTCGCCTCTCCCGACTTCTCATGGGGAAAGGACATCGCCGGTATCAGCGCGGGCCGGGAGTGGCACGCATCCTTCCCGGGCACCGGCTCGTCGTACTTGGCCGACTTGGAGCCATGAGCCTGTTCGGCCCTATCGCCTCCGCAGAGAGGAAGCTCCCGGAGGTGCCGCTCACTCGGGATCTCCGGCTCGTTCGCGAGCCGGAGGCGCCGTCGCGCCTGGTTCGTTTGTGGTCCCAAGTCAGGGAGGGAGCCGCCTGGCAGGTTGCCGGAGTTCTGGGCATTGCCGGGTTCGTGCGCCTGGTGGACTTGGGCCGTTTCGGATACAACGGCGATGAGGCCGTCTACGCGGGCCAGGCCGCCTCGCTGGCCGGCAATCCGCTCTTCGTCAGCCAGTTCCCGATCTTTCGCGCGCATCCACTCCTGGTGCCCGTATTGATGTCGCCTCTCTATGCGCGGGGCACGCCTGACCTTCGGGGCCGCGTGGTCATGGCGCTTTTCGGAGTGGCCCTGGTTGCGGGATGTTACCTGGCCGGCCGCGAACTCTACAACCACCGTTCGGGCAGGCTCGCCGCACTGCTCATGGCGGTCATGCCCTACGAGGTGACCATAAGCCGGCAGGTGCTCCTTGATGGACCCGCGGTTGCCTTCACGGTGTTCTCCCTGTGGATGCTCGCCCGCTGGGTCAGGAGGGGTGGAACCCTGTGGCTCGCCTCTTCCGCGGCGCTCCTGGCGCTGGCCGTCCTCTCAAAGGAGACCATGGTGGTAATGGCGGGCGGCGCGGGCGCGTTCCTGCTCGTCAGCCGGCGCGTGGAGCACCCCTTGAGGAGCGTCGCCGTCTTCGGGGGCACGCTTGCCCTGGTTTCGGCCGGCGGAGTCGCGGCACTCGTGCTGAGCAGCCATGCGGCCACCGGCGGAGACTACATCGCATGGCAGCTCACCCGCTCCTCTAATCATGCGCTCGCCTTCTACCTGACCACTGTCACACCCGCGATGGGCTTGCTGGTTGTCGGGTGCGCCGCGGGGGCCCTGGTCCAACGCCGGAACCGGAACTGGCAGGGGCTTCTGCTTGGTAGCTGGGCGCTCGCGCCCATCATTTTCTTCCAGCTCTACCCCCTGAAGGGCTTCTCGTATCTGCTTCCCGCGGCGCCACCGATAGCGCTCTTGGCGGCCCGGTTCCTGCGCACGGTTCGCTGGGGCGGGCGGCTCTCCGAAGAGGGCGCACGCATTGCCCGCACCGCGCTGTCGGCGGCCATTGCCGCCTCGCTCGCCATTGGAGTGTGGGCCGCGGTGTTTTCCTCGCCGGCCAGCGCGGGAATGGCCGGCACCGGTGGCCTGCCGGGAGGTCGGGAGGCGGGCAAGTGGGTGGCGGCAAACCTGGTGCGGGGGACGGAACTCATGACGTTGGGGCCGACGATGGCCAATGTCATCGAGTTCTACAGCCATTACCCGGCCCAGGGCCTCTCGGTCAGCACTGACCCCCTGCACCGCAACCCGGCTTACACGCCGATATCGAATCCGGACCTCGCCGTCCGTGATGGCCAATTCTCCTATCTCGTATGGGATGCCTATTCCGCTGCGCGCTCACCCTCCACCAGCGCGCGCATGTCCAAGTTGTTGAGCCGCTATCACGCTCACCCCGTCTACACGGGCCGCCAAGGAGGTCGGAGCGTGATCGTGATCTACGAGGTCCACCCGTGAGTGGGTGGCGCCGATGGACCGT
>JAKAOC010000266.1 GCA_021823385.1 Actinomycetes bacterium | reverse complement strand
GGGGAGAGGATCCTGCCCCAGCAGGTGGAAGCGATCATCGAGAGGCTCCCTGGCGTCGCCGAGGTAGCCGTCGTAGGTGTCCGGGACGAGCGCCTGGGCCAGGTTGCCTGGGCGGTCGTGGTACCTACGGTGGGGAGCGAGGCTCCTTCCCTCGAAGCCATCAAGGAAGCAGTGCGAGCCGAACTCCCCCGCTATTGCGCCCCACGTGGATTGCAGGTCGCAGCAAGCCTGCCAAAGACGCCGCTCGGCAAGATCCAAAAGGCCCTGCTACGTGCGGAGTTGCCCCACTAACGGCTGGAGGCCACCAAGGCGCCACCGTCCACCACGAGCACTTCCCCCGTGACCCAGGAAGCAAGGTCGCTGGCCAGGAAAAGCGCGGCACCCGCGATGTCGGCGGGCTCTCCTATGCGGCCCATCGGAAGCCGGGCGCTGACCCGTTCCTCGTGTTCCTCCCAGAGCGCGCGCGCAAAAAAGGTCCTCACCAGGCCCGGTGCGATGGCATTGACTCTTACCTGGGGACCTAGCTCGTTGGCAAGCTGGCGGGTCAGATGGATCACTGCTGCTTTGGAGACGTTGTAGTAGCCGATACCAGGCTCGATGCTCAGACCCCCGATCGAAGCGATGTTGATGATGCTTCCCCGCTGGCCCCCCTGGAACCCGAGCCTCACCGCTGCCTGGCTCCAGAGAAGCACGCCCCGCAGGTTCACCTCGGTGATCTTGTCCGCCCGAGAGGGGTCGAGGTCCATGAGCGGGCCGAAATATGGATTGGTTGCGGCATTGTTCACCAACACGTCCAGCCCGCCGAAGCGCGATACCGTTTCGCTCAGGACGCGTTCGGGCTCGTCGGCACCTCCCGCGTTGGACGCGATCACGTCCACAGCGCCATTGCCGGTTAATTCGCGGATCTCGGACGCCGTTTCCTCCAGTGCGTCGATCTTCCTCGCCGTAAGCATCACGCTTGCCCCGGAGGCGGCAAACGCCTGCCCAATGGCCTTGCCAATACCTCGTGAACCGCCGGTGACCAGAACCGTCTTGCCTTCAAAGCGCATATCCATGCCACAAAGCTATGCGAAGTCCCCCCGGCGCGCCGCGATAACGATGATTCGTCGTGCCCCAATGGCTTGGCCCGGTCCGGCAATAGATTGGTCACTGCCGTATCCGCCAACAAATGCGCCAGGCGGGATCGCCGGGGTGCATGCCAGGAGAGCCAGCTTGGGAGCAAACCGCCTTTCCAACTCGTTCAGCGCCTACCTGCGCCAGCACGCCGACAACCCGGTCGAGTGGTGGCCGTGGTGCGAGGAGGCCTTCGAGGAGGCGCGCCGGCGGGACGTGCCCGTGCTGCTCTCGATCGGGTACGCCGCCTGCCACTGGTGCCATGTCATGGCGCATGAGTCCTTCGAGGACCACGAGGTGGCCCGGATCATCAACCAGGGCTACGTAGCGATCAAGGTGGACCGCGAAGAGCACCCCGACGTCGACGCCGTCTATATGGAAGCGGTTCAGGCCATGGCGGGGAGGGGCGGCTGGCCGCTTACCGTCTTCCTGACGCCGGATGGCCTGCCCTTCTACGGCGGAACCTATTTCCCTCCCCACGACGGCACCGGCCTGCCCGGCTTCCGCCACCTGCTTGATGAGATCTCCCGGATCTTTGCCGACTCACGCGACGAGGTCGAAGAGCAGGGGATCACCCTGCAAAAGGCCATTTCGGCGCGGACCTCGGTGCCTGTTTCGCCTGGTGGCTCCTCCGTCGACGCCCAGGAGGCGGCCGGCGCGCTGGCGGAGGCGATCTTGGCAACCCATGATTCCGAGTGGGGCGGTACAGGACGGGCCCCCAAGTTTCTCCAGCCTCACTTATGGATGGCAGCCCTCGACCTCCACCTCCTGGGCGCCGGCCCCGGCCTCGCCGAGGCGGTGACCACCACCCTCGATGCCGCCGCGGCAGGGGGAGTCTACGACCACCTGGCGGGAGGCTTCGCCAGGTACTCCACCGATGCCTTCTGGATGGTGCCGCACTTCGAGAAGATGCTCTATGACCAGGCCCTGAACGCCCGGCTGTACCTGCGGGCCCATGCTGCCACGGGTAACCCCGACTATCGCCAAGTGGCCGTAGAGACGATCGACTTCACGATCACTCACCTTCGCGAGCCGGGCGGCCTCTTCGCGGCGAGCCTCGACGCGGACTCCGAGGGCGAAGAAGGAAGCTACTACATATTCCGCCGCGAGGAGATCGAGCAGGTACTCGGCGCCTCCGCGGACGAGTTCATCGCGCATTACGGCGTGACCAGGGCGGGCAACTTCGAGGGCCGGAACATCCTCCATCGCACCCGCCGCGGAGACCTCGGCCGCACGGACTCCCTGGAGAGCGCACGCCGCGAGCTCCTCGCCTACAGGGAGCGGCGCGTGTCCCCCGGCCTCGACGCCAAGGCAGTAGTGGAATGGAACGCCATGTTCATTGCCACGCTTGCCGAGGCGGGCTTCCGCCTGGCACGCCAGGATTACCTGTCTCTGGCGGCCACAAGCTTCGACCTCCTTTTCGAAAGAGCCCGGTTTGACTCCGCGCCGCGGCGGCTGGCGGCTGAACAGTCGCCGCCGGCGGTACTCGCGGACCACGCGCAGCTGCTGAGCGCCGCGTTGGCACTTGCGCAGTTCGCCGGAGCGCCACGATTCCTGGATGTGGCCGTGAACCTATGGGGGCAGCTCACCGAAGGTTTCGACCGCGACAGCGGGGCCTTCGTCTCGACGGCAAGGCGATCCTCGGGCCTGATTGCCAAGGTCCCCGACATCTTCGACACCGCTTACCCCTCGGCCAACTCGACGCTGGCCCGTGCAGCCTTCGACCTCTCGGTATTGACCGGCGACCCGGGCTACTTTTCGACCATGGAAGAACTGCTGTCGGGCCTGGGTGGCAATCTGGCCGCACACGCGATCGCCTTTCCGAGCCTGGCCGGGCTAATGGCCGTCGCCGGAACGGGAAGCGCCGAACTTGTCATCCCGGGACAGACGCAGGAACTGCTCGACGTTGCGAGGCGGACCTACCTTCCGAACCTGTTCGTGCTCTACGGCCAGCCGGCGTCAGGACCCTCGTTCGAAGGTCGTGAGGAGGGCAAGGCCTATCTTTGCCGTGACTACACGTGTCTTTCCCCTGCTAGCTCGGCCGCGGAGCTGGCCGCGCAAATCGAGCGGGTCGGCACCGAAATGCGCGGTTAGGTTGAATTCGTTATGCAGGAAAACGGCCGGGTACTCGGGATGGAGCTGAGATGAGAAGGCGGGAGCGGGACGATCGCCCGCAATCAATGCCCTTCGTGGTTCTGGGACACCTAGGCAGCGAGCTATTCGCGCTCAACCTGGCAACCGGGCGGGTCAACCGCGTCGAAGGTGCCGACCTTGCCACGGCCACGCGCACCGCGACTTTCGAGCCGTTGCTTCTTGCCGGGCTGGATCGGCACCACCTACTCGACCAGGGGCGGCCGGAACTTCTATACGGATCCCAGTTCGAGCGGACCGGCCAGGCGCCTCCCAAACGGCAACTGCGTACGATGCTCGAAGATAGCTGCGTTCCCAGCGGCATGTACGTCCTCGGCTCCCCAGGACCTTCAGTCGCCTATGCCGGCCTCGACGGGAATCGCTCGTCGACCGCGTTGATCCGCCTGCACAAGCGATTCGCCATCGAACGCAACGCCCGCACGGGCAAGCTGAACGCGCTCTTTCCCAAAGACGGAGCAATCCTTTCCTATCCCCTGCTGGACTCGCGCGCCGTGGCAACCTTCCCACGGGAGATCGAGCGCAGCGACAGCATCCGCGAACTCTCGGAGTTCCTTGGCTTCCGTCCCGGATACCTGCTGATCGCGCTTGCTAAAGTTCATGGCGGCTACTGCAAGAAGGTCGTTGTGAGCATCCTCCCAGAGCTCTGAGGCGCCGGCCGGCCCGCGGCGGCCACCAAACTGCCCCAAAGGAGCGTGCCATGCCCAAGAGCGCATACCATCCAGCCTTCGTCGACGCCATGGCGGACCTCGAAAGCCTCGAACCGGACATCCGTTCACAAATCGAAGCCGTGGGGGCCAAGACGGGCTTTGTGCCCAACGTCTTCCTCAAGCTGGCACTGAGGCCCGCCGAATTCAGGGCCTTTTTCGGCTATTACGACGCGCTGATGACAAAGGAATCCGGACTCACCAAGGCCGAGAGGGAGATGATCGTCGTGGTCACCTCGGCGGCCAATCACTGCCTTTACTGCGTAATCGCGCATGGCGCGTTATTCAGGATCTACTCGAAGAACCCAAGCCTGGCCGACCAGGTGGCAACCAACTACCTGATGGCGGAGCTCTCCGCACGGCAGCGGGCCATTTGCGACTTCGCTCTTAAAGTCGCCCTGGAAGCTCATGCGGTTGGCGACGAGGACTTCGGCCCCCTGCACGAAATCGGCCTGAGCGACGACGACATCTGGGACGTCGGCGCAATCGCCGCCTTCTTCGCGCTGTCAAACCGGATGGCGGGATTCACGGGCATGGCTCCGAATCCTGAATTCTACTCAATGGCACGCGGCTGAAATCCGGCCTCAATTCATACCTCGTGAGCTGCTTTTGCGGGCCTGTGAACGTTACGA
>JAKAOC010000265.1 GCA_021823385.1 Actinomycetes bacterium | reverse complement strand
ATGCACCTGACGCCCAGGCCTGGAGTGTAGAACAACTCCCGGACCTGCGGATGCGGGGCTTCCAGGCCTGCAAGGGACGGATAGTACCAATCCATCGCCCACTCTTCCTTGCCCGCGATCCGGCCGCGGTCGGCCAGCAGATAGTCGGAGAGCGCCACGTGGGCGATCTTCCATTCGGGCCGTTCCTGCTCGAAGTAGGCAGCCAACGCTATGCCCGCTTCGAGCGAGTTGAGGATCGAGCAAGAGCCGGCCAGCAGGCCCCTTGCGTGCAACGTTCCATCCGGCCGTTGCAGCATAGGAAATCCGCCGTCGAGGCGCTGCAGCGACACCACCCAGTCAATGGCGGCGGCGGCTCCCAGGAACAGTCCTTCGGGCTCGTATCCCGGCACAACCGACATCACAGCAAGCAGTCCAAGCATGGAGTAAGCGACGACGTTGGTGTCGCGGTTCGGCTCCTTGACGCCGCGGGGGAGATAGAAGTGGCAGAAGGACCCGTCGCGGTTCTGCAGTGAGAAGAGCGCCTCCACGGCATCGATAGCGGCATCGTGTTCACCGGCCAAAGCCATCCCGATCGCCGCCTCGGCATGGTTCCACGGGTCGATCGGCCCACCCTCGAACCAGGGAACCAGTCCGGAGTCCAGTTTCATCGCGGCCAAATGCGCTCCGGTCCTGCGAATCTCAGCGCGGTCCAGCAACCCGGTCCTCCTCCCGGTCCTTCGTGCGCTCGGCGTATAGCGCTAGGGACTTGCCAAGCAAAGGGTTCAACCGCTCCTCCAACCTCTCTAGCGCAGGCGCCTCCCCCATCATCTGGGCCACAAGAAGCTTGTGATAGGCGGCTACCGCAGGGGCGGCGTTGTTGTCCACCCCCGCCACGCACTTCAGCCACCAATACGGGGTGTGCAACGCGTGGGAATGGTGCGCACCAACCGGCCGTAGACCGCTCCGCGCCACCAGCGAATCGAGGCGGCTGCGCCGGTAGATGCGAATGTGGCCTCCCTCCGCGTCGTGATAGGCAAGGGACAGCAGCCAGCTGACAGCCTCCGGGAAGAAGCGGGGCACCGAGAGCGCAAGAACAGCGCCCGGCCTGGCCACTCGGGAGAGCTCGGCAAGCACCTGGCGATCCTCGCTGATGTGCTCGAGCACCTCGGAAGCTATCAAGGCGTCGAACGTCGCCTCCGGGAAAGGCAGCGCCCGGGCATCCGACCTCACAACGCCGATCCTCGCCGAGATCTCTCCTGGCCGCAGCCCCAGAAGCTCCTCGGCTGCGAGCGCGGCGAGGCGGATCTCGCCAATCGCCTCTGGCGACAGCTCGACGCAGGTCACCAGCGCGCCCCTCCGTGCTGCCTCGACCGCGTGGCGGCCGCCTCCCGAGCCTACGTCCAGCAGCCGGCGGCCACTAAGGTCGCCCAAGCGGGAAAAGTCGAAGGTGATCAAGGCTCGCCTCCAGCGGCCGCCGTCGAGTCCTGGCCGAGCGCAATCGGCACCACCTCATGCGGCGTTTCATTCATGTGCCCAGTGCCTCGGACTTCATCGATCGCGGCCCGGTACACTTCCGCAGTGGCAATCGCGGCGCTCCGCCACGAATACCGCGCCAGCACGCGAAGCCGGGCATGGTGAGACAAAGATGAAGCAAGCGGCGCGCTGTCGAACACTTTGGCGATCTGCTTCGCAATCGAGGTGGCGTCGCCGGCGCGGGCGATCAGTCCCGCTTCTCCGTCATTCCCGACCACTTCGGGCAGGGCACCCCCGTCGGTGGCCACCAGAGGCGTCCCACAGGCCATCGCTTCGATGGCAGGAAGGCTGAATCCCTCGTACAGGGAAGGCACGCACGCGACCTGGGACGCCGAGTACAACCTGACTATCTCTTCCTGGCTGACCTTGCCCAGGAAGTCGACCTGTCCCCGCAGAGCCAGCCGATCCACAAGGCGCTGTACCTCGCTGCCCGGCCGCGGTGCCCCGATGATTGAAAGGCGTGCCTGCGGATAGTTGCGCACCAAAATTGAGAAGGCCTTCACCAGGTGGACCAGCCCCTTCAACGGAACGTCCGCGCTTGCGGTTGTGACCACAGTGAACGGGACACGCTCCACACCCGGCAGGGGGCGAAAGACGGTCGTGTCGACGCCTATCGGGACAACGCTCACCTTTTCGGGATCGATCCCCATCGAGGAAGCCATGTCCCGGCGGGAGGTCTCCGACACGGTCAGAATCGAGTTGATCCGCCGCGCCACCTCACACTGGTGCCGAACGAAGCCATACCAGCGGAACGCGCCGAACTTCGCCTTTAGGCCCTTTGCCGCCTTTATGTCCAAGCGCCGGTCGACGGTGATGGGGTGGTGGATCGAGGCCACCATTGGCATGCCGTTCAGGTGCAGCCTGAGAAGCGACCAGTTCAGCGACTGGTTGTCGTGGATCACGTCGAACTCGTCCGCACGCTCAGCGATAAGGCGGCCGGCCCGATATCCGAAGACTCGGGGCTCGGGGAACGCACCGGTCGACATGAGGCCGAACTCGACCAGGTCGAAGACGGATTCGAACTCCTCAAGCCTGGGCACGCGGAAGGGGTCGGGCTGCCTATAAAGATCGAGCGACTTGACCTTCACCAGTTCGGCGCGCGGATCGAGTTCGGGGTAGGGCGGACCCGAGAAGACGGTGACGCTGTGCCCCAGGTCGAGTAGCGCCCCGGTCAGATACTTGGTGTAGACACCCTGGCCGCCGGAAAACGGATTGCCCCGATAGACGCAGAACGCTATCCGAAGCCCCCGCTCACCCTCTTCGCTAACCTCCAATGTGGAACCACCCGAGTACAGTCTGGCCCAGCAAGAGCAGGGACAACGCCGAAACCCCCGTCACTACAACGGTAGCAACAGTCCGGAATATGGGCCCATTCGAATGCTCGCCCAGCACCGAGCGGCGATTGGCGAGGACCAGGATGAACACCAGGATGATTGGAGTGATCAGACCCTGCAGGACCTGGGAGAGCACCAGCAGCTTGATCAAGTTGACCGGAATCAGCGAAATCGCCGCGCCGATGACCACCTGGGCGGTGAAGATTCCCAGGAAAACCGGGGCTTCCCTAAACGAGCTCGACACTGATCTCTGGTATCCGGCCGCTTCGGCGATGGCGTACGAAGTCGAGAGAGGAACCACGGCGGCGGCAAGTGCTGAGGCGCCGAAGAGGCCCACTGCGAAAAGATCCGTTGCGAATCGGCCTGCCACGGGCTGCAGTGCCAGCGCGGCCTGGGATGCCGATGCAAGCGGACCGGTCCCACCGATGGCGGCAGCCGTGGCTACGATGATCGCGATCGAAATGATGTTGGCGAAGATCGCGCCTCCCACCGCGTCGATCCGCTCGAGGGGATACTCCTCCGGCGAGATCCCGCGATCCACCACTCCGGAGGCGGCGTACAGCTGCATGTAGGGAGAAATAGTCGTCCCAATCAACGCCACTGCGAGGTAGATGTAGTCGCGGGAGGCCACGAAGTGGGGCAGCGCAAGGTTGGAAAGAATCTGGCCATAATGAGGATGGCCCATAAAGGCGGCGATGGGATACGCCAGGAATGCCACCGACATGACCAGGAAGATGCGCTCTGCGTACTTGTAGGAGCCCACCAGAACCAACGACCAGATCACGACCGCCGCAATTGGGACCGAGATATACCGTGAGATCCCGAACAGGTCGAGCGACGCCCCGATCCCGGCGAACTCCGAAACCACGAGGCCGATGTTGGTGACAGTCAGCGCCACCACGGCGAGAAACGTGAAGCGAAGGGAGAACTCCTCCCGTATCAGAGAAGCCAGCCCCTTGCCCGAAAAGACGCCGATTCGTGCGGCCATCTCTTGCACCACGACCAGGCCGACGGTGACCAAGACCATGAAGAAGAGGGTCTTGTATGCGAACTGGGATCCTGCCGATGCGTAGGTAGCGACACCACCGGCATCGTTGCCGGCGTTCGCCGCGATCAGGCCGGGGCCGGCAGCCGCAAGATAGGCGAAGAAGGTATAGCGCCGACGCCTCGACGAGGCCTCCCCCTCCTTTCTCGCCTTACGCACCTCGACCATTACTCACACCCATTCAAGAGCGCCCCGGAGACGCGACGAAACAACGGACTGACTGAGACCCCGGCAGCCACCGACGTCAGGAAAGCAGTCTCGGGAACTTGCCCCTCTGCCGCTGGGGCAGGAAAGCGTCCACCAGATCATCGGCAAGGATTCTTCCCACCGGCCGGCCGTCGCGCGCAACCACGACGGAGGAGCGCCTCGTGGTGATGAGGCTCTCCGCCACTGCTTCGAGGTCGTCCTCGGGAGCGACGGCCACCGCCTCGGACTCGGCCACCAGCGAGCCGATGGATGCCTCCCCATCGGGCGCCACCAGCAGGTCGAAGAGGGATACATCGCCGACAAAGAAGCCCTCGTGGTCGACGACGGCCACCCCATCCAAGTCCGAGGCATGCCGGGTCATCTCGGCAAGCTGCTCCACCACGGCCGATATCGGGGTTTCCTCCGCGGCCTCGAGGATCACGGTGGTCATCACGCCTCCGGCGGAATCCTCTTCGTAAGCGATCAACTCCTTGAGTTCGGCCGCAAGATCGGGCTCCAGCAGGTCGAGCAG
>JAKAOC010000264.1 GCA_021823385.1 Actinomycetes bacterium | reverse complement strand
GGCTCTTTCAAAACCGGGTCTTCTCGGTCTCGTCGGCGGTGGGCTTCATCTCCGGCTTCGCCCTGTTTGGCGCGGTCATCTACTTGCCGGAGTACATGCAGATGGTTCGCGGCGTCTCCCCGACGGGCTCCGGCCTGATGCTGATCCCGCTGACTTTGGGCATCGTTGCCGGCTCGGTCGGCAGTGGCCAGTTGATCACTCGAATGGGCAAGTACCGCATCTTCCCAATCGTCGGCTCTGCGATGCTCATTGGTGGTTTCTATCTGCTCAGCCTGTTCAGGACACACACGCCCTACTACGTCGAGGGGGCATACATGCTTGTCACCGGAGTCGGGCTCGGCTTGTCGATGCAGGTGATTGTGCTGGCCACCCAGAACTCGGTCTCGATGAAGGAAATGGGCACCGCCACCTCGGCCGTCACCTTCTTCAGGACCATGGGCGGCGCCATCGGGACGTCGTTCTTCGGCAATATCCTCATCAACCGCCTCACGCACAACATGACCGTGCTTCTGCCGAACGCCGGTGCCTCGGTCAAAGGCGCGGCGAGCGTCGCGATGTCGGGTACGCCCGCGGCGATTAGCCACCTCCCCGCCCCGGTTCACGCCGCGATCATCGAATCCTTCGTCCGTAGCCTGCATGTCGTCTTCCTGTGGGCGATTCCCTTCGCGGTAATCTCGCTGGCTCTCGCCCTTATCCTGCCCGAGCGTCCCCTGAGGTCGACCGCCGGCTCCCACCATGGACAAGTGGCCGATGAAGACTTCGCAGCCCCGATGCTGCTCGCGGAGTGAGCGCAGAGCCGGTCGCGACGCCGGCTCCATCCCTGGCTAAAGTTCCAGGTGCGAGTAGAGAGCTGGATTACGTGATGAGCGCCGTGGAGGAGCCAGGGGAAATCCAACCGGGCACACCGGGAGGGACGGCTCGCCGGCGCATTGGGACCTTCAGAGCTTTGTCCCGGCGCAATTTCCGCCTCTATTTCGTCGGCCAGATCATCTCGAACTCGGGCACCTGGATGCAGACGGTCGCACAGTCGTGGCTGGTGCTGGAACTGACCAAGTCGGGCTTCGCCCTTGGCCTGGTGTCGGCCGCACAATTCCTGCCGATCCTTCTGCTATCGCCTCTGGCGGGCGTATACGTCGACCGTGCCGACAAGCGCCGTCTTCTCGTTTTCACGCAGAGCGCGTTCGCTCTGATAGCTCTCGTTTTGGGGATCTTGGTGCTTGCCAAGCTGGTCGCTCTGTGGATGGTCTTCGCGCTGGCCGGCCTGATGGGCGTGGTAAACGCCATCGACACCCCCACCAGGCAGAGCTTCGTGATCGAGATGGTCGGCAAGGAAGACCTTGCGAACGCTGTGAGCCTGAACGCAGTAGTGATGAACTCGGCCAGGGTCATCGGCCCGGCGATCGCAGGAGCCGTGATCTATCGCTTCGGCGTCGGCCCAAACTTCATAGCCAACGCAATCAGCTACTTGGCGGTGATCGTGAGCCTGCTGATGCTGAGGCCCTCCGAACTTATGCCGACCACGCCGCTCCAAGCGCGCAAGGGGCAATTGCGCGAAGGGCTGAGATATGTTGCGCGCACTCCTCGCTTGGGCATCCCCCTGCTCATCATGCTGGTTGTGGGCACTCTGGCCTACGAGTTCCAGGTGTCCCTGCCACTTCTGACCACTTTGACCTTTCATCTCGGCGCCGGCGCGTACGCGGGGATTACGGCGGCGCTTGGCGTGGGAGCAGTAGTCGGCGGCCTCGTCGCGGCCACTTTTGCGAAGCCTTCCATGCGCCGGCTGGCAGGGGCCGCGCTCATATTCGGAGCGCTGATGGTGGTTGCAGCGCTGATGCCGACCTTCTATACCGCGCTTGGCGCGGTCGCGGCGGCAGGGCTGGTATCCATCATCTTCCTGTCGACGGCCAACGCACTCCTGCAGATCACCGCCAAGCCCGAGATGCGGGGGCGGGTGATGGCGCTCTATACCGTGGCGTTTCTTGGGACCACGCCCATAGGCGCCCCTCTCGTCGGTTACATCTCCCAGCAATACGGCGGCCGGGCGGGAATCCTCGTCGGAGGCCTGGCCACGGTCCTTGCGGGCGCCCTGGGCGCACTGGCAATGCAATTGATGAAAAAGAGACGGGAGGACGCCGCACAGGCGGCCGTCGCTTAATTTGACTTTCATCGCCCTTTGAAACTCGTCCGCTAGGCTTTTGCTGAGCAAATTCGCCCGTCACGCCCGTCGAGGTGCGGGGGTGCCGACGATCGAGCGAGGTCAATTGTCCAAGAGCGCAGTGCAGCGGGTAGGTCTTGCCCTGCAACGGGTGGTCTGGTCCAGGCGGGCCAGCAGCTGGGACGAGATGTCGAATCCCGGACTGGAGCGGGTGATCTCAGAACTGGTTGACTACGTCGGCGACCGTCCCGATGCCACGGCGATCGATCTGGGTTGTGGCTCCGGGCAGCTCTCGATACCCCTTGCCGCCCACGTCAAGGAAGTGGTGGCTGTCGACATCGCCCCGAAGATGGTCGAGCTTCTGGACGAGAAGCTTCGGCGCTTGGGAGTCTCCAACGTAAAGGCGGCGGTCGGGTCGGTGCAGGAACTCGGCCTTGGTGACGCTTCGGTCCAGCTGGTCGTCTCCAACTATGTGTTGCATCACCTCAGCGACAGGGAAAAGGCGGCCTTTGTGGCCGACGCTTTCCGCTGGCTCGCGCCGGGAGGAGAGCTCGTCTTCGGCGACATGATGTTCGGGCGCGGAGGCACGGCCGAGGACCGCAAAGTCATCGCCGACAAGGTGAAGGTGCTTCTCGCAAAAGGTCTTGGCGGGTGGTGGCGCATCGCGAAAAACGCCGTGCGGTATTTGTTCCGAATTCAGGAAAAGCCGATAAGCCTTGTAGCGTGGGTGGACCTCCTGAAGGGGGTCGGCTACGTGGACATTACCTCCAAGCGCATCGTTGCGGAAGCGGCCATCCTGTGCGCGCGCAAACCGGCCTAACCTGGCAATTGGCGGCATAATCCTCCCTTGCCGGCGGCTAGTTTGTCCTTGCAACTCCGTTCGCGCGAACCTAGAGTTGGCGAGCGGGAATTCAAGCCCACCACTGTGTGGCCCGATGCCTACAAACGGTGCGTTCGGGCGCCTGAGAGAAGGAGGTGATGTCATGAAACGCGGTGAACCCCCAAGTACCCCGCCTAGCAAGTTCTCGTGGCGCCATCTCCAAGCCGTCCACCTGGGCTGAGCCCCCGGGGGAAAGACCGGCAATAGCCGGAGGTGCGCGCCACGCTGTCGAAAGAGGTGACATCGTGGCCTACAAGGTCCCTATTGTGCCGCGCAAGACGATTTCGGGCATCCGGGCGTCACGCGCGAGGCGGCTCACAACAATTGCCGAAATTCGCGCGTCGATCATCCCCCTTTCGGGATTGATCGGCATTCGCGTAACCAACCAGGCAGGTGCCGAGATCGGAGTGCTTGAAGACCTGGTGGTGCGCTGGGCGGCTGAGATCGACTACCCGCCGGTGACCGGACTGGTGGTGAAGGTCGGCGGAAGGCGCGCCTTCGTCGAAGCGGAAAAGGTGGAGGTCTTCCAGCGGAATCGTGTGGTGCTGAAAAGCGCGAAGCTGGACCTTCGCGACTTCAAGAAGCGCAACGGTGAGGTGCTGATGGCCAAGGAGGTTTTGGATCACCAGCTTGTCGACGTTGAGGGAATCCAGGTCATCCGTGCGGCAGAGCTCTATCTTGCCAACGCTCTTGGCCGGCTTCGACTCGTTGGTGTAGAGGTAGGCGTGAACGCTTTGGTGCGCAGGCTGGCACCCAGACGGGTGCGCGCCGATGCCCGTCCGGTCCGCGTCATCGACTGGTCCGACGTGGCAGCCTTCGATGAGACGTCTGGCTCCGTGAAGCTGCGGAACTCGCGGGCGAGCGGTGGAATTCGCCGCCTCCGCCCCGCGGAGCTGGCTGACCTGCTCGAAGATTTAGGTCGCCACGAGCGAAGCGGTCTTATCGAGGCTCTCGGTGTCGAGGCAGTTGCCGATGCCTTGGAGGAGATGGATGCGGAGCCGTTGGGATCCTTGATCCGTTCCACGGAGCCCGAGATGGCTGCGGACCTGGTGGCCAGCATGGAGCCGGACGAGGCCGCAGAAGCTTTGCGCGATCTGGAGGAGGGCGAGCGGGAGGAGCTGCTCGACCTGCTGGAGCCCGATCTTGCGGCGGAACTCAAGGAGTTGATCGCTTACGAAGAGGATTCCGCCGGTGGCGTGATGACCACCGTGATCCTCGAGGCCTCGGAGGAAACCCCGATATCGGCCGTGGTGGAGCAGCTTGCAGAGATGGCGCGGCATGCCTCGGACTTGGATGGGGTGGCCGTCGTAGACCACGACGGCATCTTTGTCGGCGATGTATCCATCTTCGACCTGCTGGTGGCGCCCGATGGGGAGGCATCCATCGGCTCGCTGGTGGCCGAGTCCGAAGCGGTGGCTGTCGCTCCCGAGGATGACCTCGAAGCGGTGGCGGAGAGCCTTATCACTACGAGGCGCTCCTCGGTCGTGGTTGCGCGCGACGGCCGGCCGGTGGGAAGAATCCTTGCCGATGATCTGGTCGATGCTTTCCTGCCCCAGCGGCAGAGGGGCAAGTTCCCGAGACTGCTTTCCT
>JAKAOC010000263.1 GCA_021823385.1 Actinomycetes bacterium | reverse complement strand
TTGGTCGAGGAGAAAGGATTGATCCCCAGGATGTCCCCACCCAGCTTCGAGAGGACGCCGGGCATAATGTGCGATGCCACGCCATAGCTGTAGTCCACGACCAGCTTGAAACTGCGTTCGCGGATGCGCAGGACCTCGGCCTGGTCCAGCAGCGACTGGGTGTAGAACTCGGTGTTGCGGGCGGGAAATTCGATGTCGCCCAGTTCGCCGGCGAGGACATTTCGAAAGTCTTCGCGGGCCAGGCCCCGCTCGATCTTGCGCTGGGTGCCCTCGTCGAGGTCCACGCCTCCCTCGTCGATGAAGCGGATCACCACCGACTCGGGGTCGAGTGGATCGAGTCCCACGGCGATTCCGCCTTTGGACGAGGTGTTGCGCACGTGGAAACGGAGGGCGGGAACCGTGGCCACCTCCAGGTCCGCAACATCGATTCCCACCGCGTTGAGACCGACCATGATGGCCCGCTTCAGGGTGCGCGCGGCCCTGGAGGAGTCGCGGGCGGTCGTGATCCGGGCTCCCGGCCGGAGAGTCGACCCATAGGCCATTGCCAGTCTTAGAGCCAGTTCGGGACCGATGTCGACATTGGCGATCCCTTTGACCCCGGTCGGGGAGAAGACGCTGCGCGTACCCCGGGACTCCCAGACGATCGAGGTGAGAACCGTCGCGCCTGACTGCACGGTCTTGGAGGGGTACACCTTCACGCGCGCCATTATCTGTGCGCCGTCGCCCACGTAGCAGTCGGAGCCCAGCACCACGCCGTCTTCGGTATGCACGCTGCGACGCACGTCGCAGGACTTGCCGATCACTGTGCCGCGTACGATGCTCGCCTCGCCCACGTAAACGTTCTCGTGCAGGACCGAGTGGTTGATCTCGGCCGACCGGGAGATCCGGGAGTTGGTCCCGATCACGCTGTAGGGGCCGATCCTCGCTCCGGCGCCGATCCGGCAGTTGTCACCGACGAGTACAGGGGACTCCAATTGGGCACTGGGATGGATCTCGGTGCCGGATCCCACGTAGATCCCGGTGTCGATCATGAAACCGGGCAGGTCAATGTCCACCTTGCCGGCAAGCGCGTCGCTCTGGGCGCCCAGATAGGCCTCAAGAGTGCCAACGTCCTCCCAATACCCTTCGCAGGTCACCGCATGGACGGGCACGTCATCGGCGAGCATGTTGGGAAAAACGTCTTGGGAGAAGTCGAGCACCTTGCCGACCGGCATATAGGTGAAGATCTCCGGCTCGAGCACGTAGATGCCGGTATTGATGGTGTCGGAGAAGACCTGGCCCCAGGTCGGCTTTTCCAGGAAGCGCGCCACGGTCCGGTCTTCGTTGGTGGTGACGATTCCGAACTCGAGAGGGTTCTCCATCGACTTGAGCGCGATGGTGGCCATGGCCGAGCGCGAGCGGTGGAACTCCAGTACCGCCGTCAGGTCGATGTCGGTGAGGACGTCGCCAGAGATGACCAGAAAGGTCGACTCGAGCATCCCGCGGCAGTTGCCCACCGACCCGGCGGTTCCCAGCGGCGAGTCCTCGTTGGAATAGCTGACTCGGATCCCAAAATCGGACCCGTCGCCGAAATAGGTGCGAATGGCATTGGCCATGAAGGCGACGGTGATCACCACCTCGTCGAAGCCATGCTTCTTGAGGAGGTTGAGAATGTGCTCGAGCATGGGCCTATTGGCCACCGGCAGCATGGGCTTAGGGGCCGTGGCGGTCAGCGGCCTAAGGCGAGTGCCCTCGCCGCCTGCCATGATCACTGCTTTCAATGTCCCTCCGCGCTCTATGGGTCCACGGAAGTGAACCTAGCAACAAACTGATACCCGCGTCTCGTAATCGGGGCCGCCGCCGGGGCACCTTACTTCGCCGATAGGGCGGGAAGCAGGTCGCGCCGAACGTAGACCAGCGCGGCCCAGTAGAGGACCAGGGTGCCGGCCAGGGCCAGGACGATTCCGACGATGTGAAGGATTCCAAGGTTCGGGTGGACCTGCTCGCCCAGGAGAATTGCGGGAAGTGCGAAGAGCAGGAGAAGTGTTCCCGCCTTGCCCGCCCAGATGACGTCGAGGCGATGGCCCTTGGCCTTGTAAAGGTAGGCGGATATGCCCGAAATGAGCGCCTCCCGCACCAGCATGGCCACGCCCAGCCACAGCGGTATCCAGCCCTCCACCAGCGCGGCGATTCCGACGCTGAGTATGACCACCCGGTCGGCCGACGGATCGATGATCTTTCCGAGCTCGGAAATCTGGCCCAGGTGGCGGGCGAGATAGCCGTCCAGGAAGTCCGTGATTGAGATCACGGCCAAAAGAACCGTGGCGACGATGAAGTTGTGCCGGGAGAGCGCGAAGAAGAGCGCGACCGGAAGCAGCATGAGCCTGAGCAGCGTGACCAGGTTGGGAATTGTCAAAACGGCGTGCGAACTCTCCTGGGTACTACGGGCGGAGGTCTCGCCCCGGTGGCTTTGACTGGCTTTGCCGGGCACGGCATTCAACCTAGTGGGCCGAGCCGAGGCGGAGCCTCCGGGGCCGGCTCTCCACTGACCGCTCAGAACTCCACCGCCAGGCCGTCGAAGGCGGCAATCACCTCGCCGGCGAACCGGTCCGCGACCAAGCGCGCTGCCGCCACCGCGTTGCCCGGATAGGCGACGTGTGTCACCACCAGGCGCCTGGCGCTGGAGTGCGTGGCCATGCCGGCCAGCTCCGATGCGTCCATATGCAGGCCTGTGGGCGCCTGGTCTGGACGGGTGAGCCAGGTGCACTCCCCAACCAAGAGGTCGACCCCGTCGAAGAATTGCTCCAGGCCCGGGTTGGGGCCGGTGTCGGCCGTAAATCCCAGTGATGGGCCACGATCAACCGACACACGGGCGGCGAGCGTGCCTGGCACGTGGTCCGCATCCGCAAAGGTGACCTGCAGTTTGCCCACCTCCACGGCCTCGCCGGCCCGCACTGCCTGCGGTAGGAGTATCCCACCGAAGTCCGCCAGGACAAGGGTGCGGATCGCCTCGAGAGTCTCGGGGGAACCGTAGATCGGAATGGGGTGCCGAAGTGCCCCCGGCACAAAGGCCAGGTAGTGGTAGAGGGAGATCAGGTCGGCAAGGTGGTCATGATGACGGTGGGAGACGAATACCGCCGAAAGATCTCCTGGCAACAGTTGGCGGGCAAGGTTCGAGAACGAACCGTTCCCGATGTCGAGCAACAGTTGCGTCCCCGTCGCCGAGACGAGGTAGGAGGAGCATTGTGCGCCGGGCGCCCCGTAGGAGCCGGCGTGGCCGAAGACGGATAGCCGCACGCAGCACAAGCCTAATTGGGCACCGCCCTTCCGATTTGCGCCGCCCACCCGGCAACCGTCGCCCGGGCTCGGTGGCATAATGGGTGTGGGTGGTGCGGGCATGTGGAAGGCTTTATTTGAGTTCTCCGTCCCCACGTTCGGGATGGTGTTCTTAGCTGCGGTTTCTGCAATCAGCTGGAGGAAGCAGCGGGAGCGAATGGAGTATTCCAGAAGGCTGCGCGCGGTCGAGCACAGCGCCAGCCGCGCCCGGATGGCGGCCAGCCAGTTCGCCCGGGCCAAAGGCGTGACTATCACCGGAGTGGTGACATTGGCCGATACGGTACTGGTCGGCTACAGGCGTCCACAGGATCCCGCTTCACCTGTGTTTCCCGGCGAGCGCGCCGCAAGCGATGGCACGATGCTCGGCACCTGGGTCGCATGGCTCCAGGGCGTGGACCAGGAGTCGCTTAGGCGCCTCGATGACTGGTGCACCCAGGGCAGCGAGGTCTTCATAAGGGTGGGAGCCGACGGTTCGGATCTGCTTTTCGTCGAACCCCTCACGTCCGGCGAGGCCAGGCTCGCCCTGGTGCCGAGCTAGACGGGGAGCTTCCGCGGGCTCCGGGTAGTCTGGTTGCAAATGTCGGTCGGACTGAGCTATATCGCGGCCTTCGGGGGAGGAGTGATCTCTTTCGCCTCTCCATGCGTCCTCCCGATCGTGCCCGCCTATCTTTCGGTGGTCACCGGAGTCGACGTGCGCGAAGACCCGGGCGAGGGAGCCCGTATCTCGACCCGCGCAGCGGTGGCGAGGACCACGCTTCTTTTCGTGGCCGGCTTTGGCCTGGTTTTCGTTGTGCTGGGCATGACGGCATCGGCCCTGGGACGCTCCATCTTCCGCGACCACATACTGATCGGGAGGATCACCGGTGTCGTTGTGGTGGTCATGGGGCTTTTCGTGCTGCTTTCCGCCCTTGGGCGATTCCCCGCCTTCGCTTTGGGGGAGAAACGATTCCACCCCCGCTTGGCTCGCCTGGGCCCCTTCGCCGCACCCGTGGCCGGCGTCGCCTTCGGATTCGGCTGGACGCCATGCATCGGTCCGATCCTGAGCGCCATCCTGGCTATCTCGGCCAATCAGCGCACCATCGGCCAGGGCGGCCTGTTGCTGGCCTTTTATGCGGCAGGTCTGGGTGTTCCCTTCATGATCACCGGCCTCGCCTATAACCAACTGAGCGGCTCTCTCGCCTTCATGCGCCGCCACGGAAACCAGATTTCCATGGTGGCGGGAGCCGCCCTGGTTGGTTTCGGGCTGCTGCTGGCCTTCGACCGGTTCTCTCTGGTCACAGTGGCCCTGAACGGCTTCTTCACCCGTATCGGCCTGGCGCGTCTCATCTATTTGGGGTGACACCCAACACCACCCCCAGAAGAGCGTG
>JAKAOC010000262.1 GCA_021823385.1 Actinomycetes bacterium | reverse complement strand
GCCCCGTGTGACCGTAGACGTCCCTCGCGCGGTGGCGAACTGCCACCACGCGCACCGACGCCAAACCCGGAGCAACGGCGAGCGCTTCGCGAACGGCGGCGACCGAGTGCCCGCAGACGGCAGTCAAGTAGATACCGGCGGCCTGAGCCTGAGTGGTCTTACGCAGCGATATGTTGCCGGCCGCGGTGGTCGAAGGCAGCCGCTCGGGGACCACCTCCTCGCCCGGAACGATCACCGCGATGCTTGCTTCAGAGCCATCCACCCAGACGGCCGCGGCGTGCATGCCGCCGCTCTCGAACGCCTCGTTCAAGGTCGCCAGAACCACGTCGGCGTCGTTGCCAAGGAGTTCCTTCCATCGCGCGTCAAGTTCGGCCTGCGTCGCCTGCCGCTCACTTTCGAGCTCGGCACGCTTGGCTGCAATCTCGCGTTCGGCATCCGCGGCTGCTTTCTGCTCTGCCGCCACCCGCTCGGAGTGCTTCCAGAACCCGATTCCGTGGAGAGCTTCGGAACGGTGCTTCTCACGTATCTCCGCTTCGTCAACCGTCGGCGAGGGAGGGGCCACAGGTGGCGCCACCGGGTCGACCGGATGACGGTGCAGATTGGCGATCGCATCGAATGCCGCCGCGCTCTCGCCGGCCTCGGCGGCCTTTGCGGAACCCGACGGCCGCGGCGACCCGGATGCCGCCACCGGCCGGTGGCTACCGGCAGCGCTCGGCCGTTTCCGGCTCCCACCAATGCTGTGGTAGAGCGTGAAAGGCTCGGCGCCGGTCGAGACTCCAGGCCGATAGCCGCCGCCGATATGCACCCGTGCTGAGCGCGGGCCGATGGATGTCCTGACTCCCGAGCTGGTCAGCCTGACCCTGACGCCCGGTGCGACTCTGAAGTAGATTCCCACGTCAACCACCCTACTCAAGTGCGGCTCGGGCAAACCGCAACTCCACGCGGACTCAGTCCAGCTCACAGCGCTGCGAGCGTGCCATACGGTACTGAGGGAGGTGACCTCGTACTCTATACGTCTCTTGCCGCCGGCCTATACCTCATATCGTGAGACCGCGCGTGCAGCAAGGCCGCCGGCTGAAATTGTTGCGGCTGGGTTCGTTGATCGGGACAATGGTCCTCGCGTCAGCGGTGACGGGATGTCAAGGGGGAGCGCCCGTCCTCCCGGACACCACGGTTCCAAGCACACCGGTCACCAACCCGCCTTCGACAACCGCTCTTCCCTCGACCGCCTCCGTGCCGACAACGTCGTCGTCGACCACCGTTCCCTCGACCGCCTCCGTGCCGACAACGTCGTCGTCCGTCACCACAATCGCACTGCTGCAGCGGGGCGACACCGGACCGCTCGTGCTCTCGCTGCAAAAGCAGCTCGTATCGCTCGGATATTGGCTCGGCACGCCCGACGGCGTATTCGGCGACGGCACCCAGCAGGCGGTTTACGCGCTGCAAAAGGCGGCCGGGATAGCGGTCGACGGCGTGGTCGGGCCTAGGACCGAAACGGCGTTGGCCGGGGACGTGGTCCCGGTGCCACGTAGCACCAGCGGCTACATGGTGGAAGTCAACCTGAGCAAGAACCTTTTGATGTTCGTGGACAACGGCCGCCTCGAATACACCCTCAACACCTCGACGGGTGGCGGCTTCACCTACACGGTCGACGGCGAGAGGGCCGTGGCCAATACGCCGGTCGGAACATTTCACATCCTCTGGCAGCAGGACGGCATGATCGTGAACTCTTTGGGCGGACTCTGGCGGCCGAAGTTCTTCTACAGCGGCTTCGCCATCCACGGCAACTCGTTCGTACCGCCATACCCTGACTCCCATGGGTGCGTCCGGGTAAGCAACGAGGCCATCGACTGGATATGGGCGCAGAACCTGGCTCCCATTGGGACCACGGTGTGGACCTATTGGTAGATCCGATCCAGCACGGCCAAGATGGCCGTCAGACGAGAGAGCCCCAAAAGAGAATGCGCTTGAAGGGGTAGAAGAAAGGCCGCTGGTACCCCAGCACTCCGAGAATGCGCTCCCGGTAGGCGCCGACGAATGACTCGTACTCATCAGGTGGCAGCAGGCGCTTCACCCTGTTCAGCGACGTTCCCTTCATCCACTCGACGAGTGCCTCGGTATCTGCCAGCAGATGCGTGTAGACCTGCATTCGCACGTGCTGGCGCTTGAAGCCGAGCGCATGCAGGAGAGTCGAGTAATCCTCGGGCTTGAGGACGTTAGTTGCCACCGGATCAGGCGGAGCATCGGCACCCAAGATCTGGCTCGCCACCTCGGTTAGCACCAGGTGCGAGGCGTGGTCCCAGTTGGCGGGCACCTGCACGGCGAGCTGGCCGCCAGGCGCCAGCGACTCGCGCCAGCGCCTGAGCACCTCCTTGTGATCGCCAACCCACTGCAATGCGGCATTGGAAAAGACGATGTCGAATCCCGATCCGTGCCAAGCCGAGATGTCGCCAACGACGAAGGACACCTCGCCGTTTGCCGGCGGGTCGGCGCGGGCCAGCATCTCGTGCGACGAATCGATACCCAGCGCGCTTCCGGCGCCGATTCGCTCGTGGAGCTGTGCCGTCAGGCGCCCGTCGCCGCATCCCATATCGACGAGCGTTGCTCCAGCGTGCCGCTCCAGGAGGCCGGCAAGATCCCAAAAGGGCTGCTCTCGCTCAGCCGCGAACCGGCCGTACTGCTCCGGATCCCAAGGCGAGCCTGGCATTGATACCCTTTCCGGCCGGGGCCCACTCCGATCAGGAGTCAAAGCCGAGGCCGATTCTGTCGAGCAGCCTAAGCCACGCATTTCGCCGCCCCCGCCGGTCGGCACCGGCAAGTGAGGCCCGTGTCGCCTGGATCACGCCGTAGCGTACGGGCTCGGGAGGGAACGGGAGCGGTCGCGACCGGACCATTTCGAGGTCAGAGATTTCGGTTTTTCCCCCGAACATCATCTCGTCCATGACCCGCGCCGCGAAGCGGGTGGAAGCCACGCCGAGGCCGGTGAAGCCGGTGGCGTAGGTGACCGATCCCCGGTTTGTCGAGCCGAAGAAGGGAAAGAAGCGCGAACATGTGTCGATCGCCCCGCCCCAGGAGTACTCGAAGCCGACCTCTCTCAACTGCGGGAACGTCGCATGGAAGTGCCGTGCCAACAGGTCGAAAGTGGTTTGGCGCTGTTCCAACCCCGGGTCGACCTTGCCGCCGTAGTGATAGATCGCGTCGTATCCTCCCCAGAGGATCCGGTTGTCCGCCGTCAGCCGGTAATAGTGGAAGAGGTTCGAAGCGTCTCCGACACCTTGGCGAGAGGCCCATCCGACCTCCTGCATTTGCTGAGGCGTAAGCGGCTGGGTCGCAAGCACGTAGTCGTAGACGGGAACGACGTATGCGGAGAGCCGCTTCACAAGAGGCGGGAAGGCGTTGGTGCACAGCGCCACGCGCTGGGCGCGCACACTCCCATAACGGCTTCGCATAACCATGTCGGGCCCCTCGCTCTGAAGGGAGCTTACGTGCGTGTAGTCGAAGATCTCCACGCCCATGGCCTCTGCGGCTCGAGCCAGACCCCACGCGAGCCGGGCGGGGTTGAGCATGTAGGTGCTCTCCTTGCGCCACAGACCGGCCAGGTAGGTTGGTGACCTGATCTCGCCGGCGATGGCCTCCGAATCGAGAAAAACGGCCTCGCGGCCCAGTCGCCGCTCCAGGTCGGCACCCTCGAGCAATCTTGGGATTTCATGCTCACGGGTGGCGACCTCGAGCTCCCCGCTCGTCTCGAGCTGGCAATCGATCCCCCACCTTTCGGTGTCGGCCTTCAGACCCTTGAGATTCTCCAGCCCCAGCCGCTCCAGCTTCTCGGCCTCGGACGGATACCGGTCAAAGGCCACCGCGGCACCGTGCGTAAGCGTCGAAGCGGCGAATCCGCCGTTGCGGCCGGACGCCGCGCCTCCACATACCTCCGCCTCTAGTACACAGACGCGAAGCTCGGGTTGCCGTTCCTTGGCGACGAGCGCGGTCCACAGCCCGTGGAACCCTCCGCCAACCACCGCCAGGTCAAAGGTGCGATGGCTCTTCAAGGGTTCGCGGGGTTCGGGGGCTTCAGGATCATCAAGCCACACCGGCATTGTCTTTGCGCCGGCAAGTGACTCCCTGATCCGGCCCCGTTTAGAACGCGAAAGCATACGCCCTCCACTGTCGCAGGCTTCGCCCTGGCCGGATGCGACCGCTGGAAGTGGTGCGCCCGAGCCGGGCCCACTTGGCAAGCCTAAAACAGAGCCACATTCCCAAAGGGCACTGACCTCGGTAAACTTTGCGCCATTTTTGTTGACAATCGATCACGTGATCGGGAAAGCTTTGCCCGAAAGACGGTGGCCGATCCGGTCGCGTCCGGGAGGTCCCCCATGCGTGCACTGAGATTGAAGGCCTGGAAGTCCGAAGCCGTGCTGGAGGAGGTCCCGGATCCCGAGCTCCCTGCGGCCGGAGCGCTTATCAGGGTGCTCGGTGCGGGAGCGTGTCACTCCGACCTGCATCTCATGCACGACTTCGAGCAGGACGCCATGGGATGGGGTCCTCCTTTCACCCTCGGACACGAGAACGCGGGCGAGATCGTGGCGCTGGGCAGGAGGGCCTTCGGTCTGGAGGTCGGGCAGAAGGTGGCCGTGTACGGCCCCTGGGGATGCGGGCATTGCCGGCGATGCGCCATCGGCGAGGAGACCTACTGCGA
>JAKAOC010000261.1 GCA_021823385.1 Actinomycetes bacterium | reverse complement strand
GGCTTACTCGCTCGCCTGCAAACGCACGGGTGATTGAGCAGCTTGGCGCAAGAGCCCTGGTTTGCGACGTCTACGACACGCCTTCGTTGAAAGCCGCGTTCGAGGAGCACGCACCGGAGGCCGTCTTCCACCTTCTGACCGACCTGCCGGACAACCCAGAGCGGATCGGCGACTTCGCGGCGAAAAACAACAGGGTGCGGACGGAAGGAACCGACAACCTCCTTTTTGCTTGCGCGAGCGCGGGAGTGGCACGGATAATCGCCGAAAGTGTCGCGTGGGATCTTCCCGGTGACGGAGCGCGCGCCGTGGCGCACCTCGAAAGTGCCGTGCTCGCCATGAATGGCACCGTCTTACGCTTCGGGCAGCTGTGGGGGGCGGGCACCCTTAATCGGGTCAAGCCAATGTCGGGCCCCACCCTTGAGGTCGAGCTCACCGGCAGGCTAACGGTGGAATTCCTCGACTCGCCTCCGGGCACCTACATCCTGGCGGATGACGAAGTCAAGGATTGAACTCCTCGCCAGCGAAGGTGTCCACCGTTGTAAACCGCTCCACCGGCGCGCGTCGAAGGCTTACCGGCAAACGCTTGGGCCAACCGAGCGCAACCAAGGAGGCCAGGCCATATTCGTCGGGCATTCCCATGACCCTGGCTACATCGGGTTCCCTGCGGCAGATCGCGGTGGTCATGACCCCTCCCAGCCCTCGGGAGCGCGCGGCCAGCATGATGTTGTGAACAAAGGGGTATATGCTGCCACCGCCGACGATGCTCTGGCGATCCAGGCCGTTGTCGAGTACGGCGAGCGAGCCGAGCCTGACGAAGACCGCCAGCATCACCGGCACCTCGTCCAGGTGGTCGCTGAAGTGGTACTCGTAGCGCTTCTTGGCCGCCGCCTCCAGGTCGACAGCGGGCTCGGTCCAACGCCGCCCGTTCCATGGGGCAAATGGGACGAAACCTGCCTCGACGTGCGCCATGTACTCCGCCCAGGCTTGAACGTAGAGGTCCCGCAGCCGTGCCCTGATCGCCTTATCCTTGACAACGACAACCCTCCAGCCCTGCCGGTTGCCGCCACTAGGAGCGAACCTTGCAAGTCCCAGGATCTCGTAGACGAGAGAGTCGGGAACGGGCCGATCCTCGAAATCACGGATAGCCCCGGTGGTTGTGACTACTTCGTCGAACTCCATGGGCCGATACTACCGCCGCCCTGGGCTACGGCACTGAAACCGGTTTGCGGCTCCTCCCGTTCGGGAATATTCTGGAGGGTAATTACTTTACTTATTTAAAGTTTTTGTAATCCCAACCTTCTGGTGCCATAAGGAGTGAGCTTGACGGGAGAAGGACTTCCCCAAGAAAGGCGCGGACAAGGCGGCGTCTCGACCGAGAGGCCGTTCGCACTGCTCGCCCGCTTTTCGTCGGTAATCCGGCACCTGCGCCGGCACGCAGATTCACGGGGGCTTCGCAGCGAACACGAACTGTCTCCCCGCCAGCTCATGATGCTCTCCCACGTTGTGATGCTCTCGCCGGTCTCAGTGTCCGACCTGGCCCAGCAGATGCAGATCTCCTTGGCGACAGCGTCCCAGATGTTGACCTCGTTGGCCCAGCTCGGCTTCGTCGAGCGCCACGAAGACCCTACGGACCACAGGCGGACGCTGATCACGCTTTCCCCCACGCACGGTAGTGCCGCTGCCGGCAAGCTGCGGGAGGCAATGCAGCCGCTCGACGCCGCGATTACCGCGGTAGGCGAGGAGGCCTTCGCCCAGATGCTCACCACGCTCGATGCGATAATCGCCCGGCTCGCGGACCACGAGGACCAAGACATAGTCGACAAGGATTGTTAGGCGCCAAAGCGCTTCAGGAAGGTAGCTCCCAGTGTCAAATTTCTTCCAGCACCTCGGCAGGATCGTGGTCAAATTCAGGTGGCCCATTGTCGCAGCCTGGATCATCCTCACCATTGCCTCCGTCGCTTTCCTGCCTTCACTGTCGAGCGTGGTGAAGAACGACAACCGTGCATTCCTTCCCGCTAACGCACCGTCCATCAAGGCCGCGGAACTTGCATCGCCCTTCCAAAATGCGAACAACGCACAGGTCGTTCTGGTTGCCCAGACAAACGGCTCGGCGTTGACGCCCGCGGACAAGCAGGCATACGCAAAGGTGGAGGCAGCCATAGCCAAGGTTCCGACTGTCATCTCGGTAAAGGTCGCGGGCGTTTCCCCCGATCAACGCGCGATCCAGAGCGCCATCGTCTCGACAGCCAATCCCTTCGCCAGCACCGGGATCACCACGCTCATCTCCAACATCCGCTCCGCGATAACCTCCACTCCCAAGCCAGCCGACCTATCGGTGCACCTGGCGGGACAGGTGGCCACCTCGGTTGACGCAAACAAGGGCACTGCGGCGGGTCCCGGAAAGGCCCAAAACTATTCGATCATCCTGGTCATAGCTGTCCTTCTCCTGGTGTTCAGGGCACTGCTCGCGCCACTGGTCACCCTTCTGCCGGCAGTGTTTGTGGTGATCGCCGGGGGCCCGGTGGTTGCCGAGGCCTCCAAAGCAGGATTCAGCGTCTCCTTTGTCACGGAGCTACTTTTCATCATCCTCATCATTGGGGCGGGGACGGACTACGGCTTGTTCCTCGTTTTCCGTGTGCGTGAGGAGCTGCGCCGAGGACGAGGGCCCAAAGAATCCGTCGCCTTCGCGCTCGCCAAGGTGGGCGAATCCATCACCTTCTCGGCCGCTACGGTCATCGCCGCCCTGCTCTCGCTCACAACGGCGTCCTTCGGTTTCTACAAGGGCCTTGGCTGGCCCTTGGCCATAGGTATCGCGCTAATGCTTCTGTCCGGCCTGACGTTGCTGCCCGCCCTGCTCGCCATTCTCGGCCGGGCGGTCTTCTGGCCGACCAAGACGCATCCAGGAGAAGCCAGGCACGGACTCTGGGGCCGGATCGCTGCGCGAGTCGTCAGCAAGCCGCGCGCCACTCTTGCCTTCGGGATAATCCTCTTCGGCGCGCTCTCCTTGGCTTCTCTGGGCAACTCCCCGGCTGGCTTCGTCGGAGCCACCAACGCCCCAAAGGGAACGGACTCCTACTATGGCAACCAGATCCTTGACAAGCAGTTCCCCTCGTCGAGCTTCAACCCCACCGAGGTGATCTTCAAGTTCGACAACTCGGTTTGGGGCAACCTCCCCGGCCTTGCCTCTCTTCAGAGCGACCTGGCCAAGCAGTCATCCTTCAAGGCCGTCTTCGGACCGCTGAACCCTCTGACCACCCACCTGACCCCGGCGCAGCTCTCCCAGCTGCACACGCTGCTAGGAGCGCCCAACAACCTGCCTGCGGTCGAGCCGGCGAATCTGAACATCACGCCACGCATCTACGAGGCGTACCGATCGGAATTCCAGTTCATCTCGAAGGATGGGAGGACGGTCCTGTTTGCCACCGCGCTGTCGGCTGGTAACGCGGCCACGACCGCGGCGTTGAACGCCACCCCGACCGTGCGAGCCCAGGTGGCCTCAGTCGCTCATGCACACGGCGCCGCACAGTACGGTGTCGCCGGCGAGGCAGCGGCGGCTTATGACATCTCATCGAGTTCGAATTCCGACCTCGTGACAATCGTCCCGGTGGTGGTACTCATCATCGGTCTGCTCCTGGCGCTCGTATTGCGCTCGGCAATCGCCCCCCTGTATCTCATGATTTCGGTGGTGCTCTCCTACTTGGCCGCACTCGGCACCGATGTCATCCTCTTCATATTCTTCCGCGGAGACAGCGGCCTCAACTTCGTCCTCCCCTTCCTGCTCTTCCTGTTCCTACTGGCGCTAGGCGAGGACTACAACATCCTTGTCATGACGAGGATCAGGGAGGAGGCACACCACCGCGACCTTCGCTCCGCAGTGCAGACGGCACTCAGTGCCACGGGGTCCACCGTCACGTCGGCCGGCCTGGTGCTGGCCGGCACCTTCGCGGTACTCGCGCTGGCGTCACTCGGGAACAGCCAGGTGGAAGAAATCGGCTTCGGCCTCGCACTCGGCATCCTGATGGATACTTTTCTCGTCCGCACCCTGCTGGTACCGTCCACCGTGGCTCTGCTCGGCAAATGGAACTGGTGGCCCTCCCATCTCTCGCACGAGGCCCATACGGACGCCGAAGCGCCGGCGTGGGAAGCAGAGCAGGACGAGCTTGCTGCCGCTGACCAGGACAATTGAATTTGGCCGGGCTATACGCGACAGGGGTTGGAAAACGATCCGCCTAGGGTCATACTTTGTCTCGACGGGTCCGTCGCACTAGGTGAGGCTGCCCACGAGTTCCCCCATCGGGCCAATAAGGAGGCGCTCTTGAGCGGAAGGGTCACCACGCGCGTAAGCGGAGCGGTCGGCGAAATAGTCATTTCGAATGCCGAGCACAAGAACGCCATGACATCGGAGATGTGGCGTCAACTGCGGTCGGCGGCGGAGGAGATGCGCGCCAACGACTATGTCCGTGTGGTGGTGGTCCACGGGGCGGAGGGCACCTTCGTCGCCGGCGCCGACATCGAGGAATTCCGCACCATGCGCCAGGTCGGCGAAAGCGCGGTCGAGTACGACCGCATCACCGAGGATGCCCTGGCCGCGCTGGCGACGATGCCCAAGCCGACAGTGGCCGCAATCGAGGGCTACTGCATCGGGGGAGGCGTGTCGATCGCGGTTGCTTGTGACTTCCAGGTAGCCGACGCCGCCACCCG
>JAKAOC010000260.1 GCA_021823385.1 Actinomycetes bacterium | reverse complement strand
CGATCGTCATCGGCCAAGCCTGCGAGTTCGATTACTCGGGAACCCAGGCGTGCAGAGTCCTCAAGGAGGAGGGCTATCGCGTGGTGTTGGCGAACTCTAACCCGGCCACCATCATGACCGACCCGGGCTTTGCCGACGCCACCTACATCGAGCCCTTGGATGTCAAGGTGCTTGAGGCGATCATTGCCAAGGAACGCCCTGATGCGCTTCTGCCCACGTTGGGTGGGCAGACGGCGCTCAACCTGGCCATGCAGCTGCACGAATCGGGAGTGCTGACCAGCTACGGAGTGGAGCTTATCGGGGCCAATGCCTTGGCGATCGAGACCGCCGAGAACCGGGAGCTTTTCAAGGCGGCGATGTTGGACATCGGACTCCGCGTCCCGCGCAGCGGCTTTGCCTATGCCTTGGACGAGGCCATGGGTGTAGCCGAGGAGCTTGGCTACCCGGTCGTCGTCCGACCCTCCTTCATTTTGGGCGGTGCGGGAACCGGTATCGCCAAGGACGCGGAGGAGTTCGCCGAGGTCGCCCGCTTTGGCCTCTCCGCCTCCCCAATCTCCGAGATCCTCATCGAGGAGTCAATAGCGGGGTGGAAGGAGTTCGAGCTTGAGGTTATGCGTGACCGGGCGGACAACGCCGTCATCGTCTGCTCAATCGAGAACCTGGACCCGATGGGTGTACACACCGGTGATTCCATCACCATCGCCCCGGCGCAGACACTTACCGATGTCGAGTACCAGGAGATGCGCGATGCGGCCTTCCGGGTAATCCGGCGCATCGGCGTCGAGACCGGCGGATCGAACATCCAGTTTGCGGTGAATCCCCAGGATGGGGAGATGGTCGTGATCGAGATGAACCCGAGGGTCTCCCGCTCCAGCGCGCTGGCTTCGAAGGCCACCGGCTTCCCGATCGCCAAGATCGCGACCAAGCTCGCTGTCGGATATCGATTGGACGAGGTGCGTAACGACATCACCAGGCTGACGCCGGCCTCGTTCGAGCCCTCGATCGACTACGTGGTTACCAAGGTGCCTCGCTGGGCGTTCGAGAAGTTCCCCGGAGTGGCGCCTGTTCTTTCCACGCGAATGCAGTCGGTTGGCGAGGCGATGGCGATCGGCCGCACTTTTGCCGAGTCTCTCCAAAAGGCGTTGCGCTCCATCGAGCTGGGCCGTTGGGGACTCGGTGCGGACCCGGCGGACGAGGAGCTGGCAGGTGTGGAGGTGGACGAGCTGATTCGCAGGGCCTCCGTCGCGACTCCCAATCGCTTGTTCGAAATCGAGGCCGCCATGCGCGCGGGGGCAGGCGTGGACGAGCTCTACGAGGCCACACGCATCGACCCCTGGTTCCTGCACCAGATGATGAGGATCGTCAAGGAGAAGGAGGCCTGGAAGGGGCACGAGTTCGTGCGGGGCACCGCATCGGAGATCGCGGATGTGTACTCCAAGCGCGATTTTCTGCGCGCCAAGCGTCTCGGCTTTTCCGATGCCCAGCTTGCCCATCTTCTCCAAGTAGACCGGGCGGAGCTGACGGGGGCCCGCAAGCTGGTTGGCGTCTCGACTGTCTTCAAGACGGTGGATACCTGTGCGGCCGAGTTCGAGGCCAAGACGCCGTACCACTACTCCTCCTATGACGCGGAGTCGGAGGTGCGCTCGGGGGCGAAGCCAAAGGTGATCATCCTTGGCTCGGGTCCGAACCGGATCGGCCAGGGGATCGAGTTCGACTACTGCTGCGTGCATGCGAGCTATGCGCTGCGCGAGGCCGGTTATGAGACCATCATGGTCAACTGCAACCCCGAGACGGTCTCCACCGACTACGACACCTCCGACAAGCTCTACTTGGAGCCGCTCTTTCCTGAAGACCTTCGCGAGGTGATCGAAGCCGAGACAGCCGGGGGCGCTCCCCTCCACGGGGTCATCGTGAGCCTCGGCGGCCAGACGCCCTTGAAGCTGGCACAATCCATATCGCCTTCCCTGGTTCTCGGCACCTCTCCCGATTCAATCGACGCGGCGGAGGATCGCAAACGGTGGGCCGCTCTCTGCGACGAGCTCCGGATTCCCCAGCCCGCGGGAGCCACGGTCACCTCTCTCCCGGAAGCCCTGGTCGCGGTTGGGGGGATCGGATTCCCGGTGCTGGTCAGGCCCTCCTATGTCCTCGGTGGACGGGCCATGGAAATCGTCTATGACCGCGAGGAGCTGATCGGCGCGTTTTCCCGCCTGGAGAGGCTCTCCGCCGAGGGTGAGCAGGCCAAAGACCGCCCTATCCTCATCGACTCCTTCCTCGAGGATGCCATCGAGGTGGACGTGGACGCGATCAGGGACGCGCAGGGGGAGTTCCTCCTCGGCGGGATTATGGAGCACATCGAGGAGGCGGGCATACACTCCGGTGACTCGGCCTGCGTAATCCCTCCCATCACCCTGGCGGCGGACACCATCGCCACCCTCGAGGCCTATACGCGTGCTATCGCCGACTCCCTGGAGGTGGTGGGGCTGATCAACGTGCAGTACGCGGTGAAGGCCGGCCAGGTATTCGTCATCGAAGCCAATCCTCGGGCCTCCCGCACGGTCCCCTTCGTCTCCAAGGCGACTGCCGTCCCCTTGGTGAAGATAGCCACCCTGGTGATGGCGGGGGAGAGCATCGCATCCCTGGAGGCCCGAGGGGTCTTCGAGCGCAGAGGGCCGGCAGATTACTACTCGGTGAAGGAGGCAGTGCTGCCGTTCTCGCGCTTCCCCTCCGCGGATACGCTGTTGGGACCGGAAATGCGGTCCACTGGAGAGGTAATGGGGATCGATCGCGACTTCGCCATGGCCTTTGCCAAGAGTCAACTGGGAGCGGGGCAGAACCTGCCCTCCGAAGGTGCCATCGTCCTCTCGCTCGCCGACAAGGACAAGCCCGCCGGTGTCGAACTTGCCAAGGGGCTGGCCGCACTTGGCTTCGACCTCGTTGCCACCTCCGGCACCGCCGACTATCTGAAGCTCTACGGTATCGCCGTCTCCGACGTCGTCGGGAAGCTGGGTGGGACCACCGAGGGGGAGTTGGACGCCGTGTCGCTGATTTCTTCGGGTGCCGTGGGCCTGGTAGTGAACACGCCTCGGGGCCGCGGACCCCGAAGTGATGGCTACCACATTCGCACAGCTGCCAACAAGTTCAAGGTGCCCTGCATAACGACCATGTCCGCGGCCTTGGCGGCAGTGAGGGCTCTCGGCGCAATGGCTGCGGGCGAGCTGGTCGTCAAGAGCATCCAGGAGCACCATGCCGAGAGCGCATAACTGGAGCTCGGCGGGCTCCCGTTTTGATAGGTTGCGGGATGGCGCCACCCGATTCGAGGGATGGCCGCGGCTGCAAAATGATGGCGAAAGGGCGTGGGCGCGCAGATGAGCTGTGGTTGAGCTGGCCACGCGCATAGGCGGAGAGATCCGCTTGAAGAACCCGGTTATGAACGCCTCCGGCACCGCCGGCTTCTCGACCGAGCTGGAAGGCTATTTCGACATGCGCCGCCTGGGTGCCTTCGTGACCAAGTCACTGGCTTATTTCGCGACGCAGGGTAATCCCTCGCCGAGGGCGGCGGGTGCCGGGCCGGCCATGTTGAATTCCGTCGGGTTGGCCGGGCCGGGAATCCAGGCATGGCGAATCGAGCATGCGCCCCGCCTTGCCAGACTGGGCATTCCCACATTCATCTCCATTTGGGGCCGTACGGTGGCTGACTACGAGCGCGCTGTGGCCGAGTTGGAGGGGCTCGAAGCCTTTGCCATCGGCATGGAGATCAACGTCTCCTGCCCCAATATCGAAGACCGCGGCAAGATGTTCGCACACTCGCCGGAGGTCGTCGCCGAAGTGATGGATGCCACCGCGGGTGCCCGGCTGCCGCGTACCGTCAAGCTTTCGCCCAACACTCACCTGATCCTGGAGGTGGCCGACGTGGCCCGCTCCAGGGGTGCCGCCGGCGCCGTGCTGGTAAACACGGCGATGGGCATGGGCATAGATGAAGGACTGCTGGTACCGACCCTGGGGGCGAAGGGCGGCGGGGTCTCCGGTCCCGCTCTGGGCCCGATTGCGCTGCGCGCGGTCTATGAGTGCCACGCCGCTTTCCCCGACTTCCCGCTCGTCGGTGTGGGGGGTGTCTCCACGACTCGCGATGTGGTTGCGATGCTGGCGGCCGGCGCGAGCGCAGTACAGGTTGGGACCGCATCATTTGTCGAGCCCAGAGCTGCAATGCGAATTCTTGCCGAATTGCCGGCACTGGTGGGCAAGCTTGGGTTCTCCGGCGTCAGCGACGTTGTAGGTGCCGCACACCGGGGCGGAATCTCCGCCACCAGGCGCTGAGGACGGGCGACGTCGTGCGGATAGGGAGTGTTTAGATGAAGACCATCAATCGCCTGGCAATAGCCCTGGATACGGATGACTCGGTGGAGGCGTTGCGCTGGGCGCGCGACTTTCGCGAGGAATTCGGATATGCCAAGGTCGGACTCGAGCTTTTCACGGCCGAGGGACCCGGCATCATTTATGCGCTCCGGGAGCTCGGCTACCGGATCTTTCTCGACCTCAAGATGCACGACATTCCCAACACCGTCGGGCGCGCCGCGCGGGTGGTCGGAGGTTATGGCGTCGATCTTCTTACCGTGCATACGGCGGGCGGCGTTCCGATGCTGCGGGCAGCGGTGGAAGGGCTGGCCGAAGGTGCCGTTGCGGCCGGTTTGGATACAAAGCCCCGGGCTCTG
>JAKAOC010000259.1 GCA_021823385.1 Actinomycetes bacterium | reverse complement strand
CGATCTGCCAGTTCGGCGTCCTTGCCGTGAACAACATCGACCCCGCGAAAGCCCCGGTTCTGGTGCCTACCCATTTCACGCTTGCCGGAGACGAGATTCTCCTCCACCTGGCCAAGGGCAATCCGGTCTGGCCTCATCTGGAGGTCGCCTCCGAGGTGCGCATGGCCATCTTCGGCGACTACGCCTACATTCCCAGCTACTGGCGGGCAAAGGCGGGCGGGCCCGACGAGGACGGGGTCCCGACCAGCTACTACGCCGCAGTGCAGTTCACCTGTAGGCCGACTGTGGTGGACGACGCTCAAGGCAAGGTCGAGATCCTGGTTGCCCAGCTCGGCGGCTTCCAGCCCGAAGGGGGTCACGCCGAGGTGGAAGCCGATTCGGATCCCTACGGGAAGATGCTCTCGGGCATTCGGGGTGCCCGGCTACTTGTCGAGCAGGTGGACGCCAAGTTCAAGTATGACGACCATAACCCCGTCGAGCACCGCGAACGGGTGATCGACCGCCTCGAGGAACGTGGGAGCGGTTTCGACACCGGCGCTGCGCGCCAGCAGAGGCGCCGTCTCGCCGAGATAGGCGACTGGAAAGAATTTTGGAAACAGGAATGACGAAGCCCGCCGGTGCGCCACGGGTCCCTCCTTGGGGGATGGCGCTCGCCTCGATGTTTTCGGTGCAACTGGGCTCCGCGCTTTCCGTGCATCTGATAGCAACGGTCGGCCCGGCCGGCGCAGCTTGGCTCAGGATCACCGTAGGCGCACTTGTCTTCGTTGCCTGGACCAGGCCGCCGCTGCGCAGCGTGCGCAAGCGCGATCTGGTGCCGCTGCTCTCCCTTGGGGTCATAAACGGGCTCGCCACTGCCTCCTTCATGGCTGCGATTGCGCGAATACCGCTTGGCACCACCGTTGCCATCGAGTTTCTCGGCCCGATGACCGTTGCCGCTGCGCGCGGCAACGGAAGGAGAGCACTTGTTTGGCCAGGTCTGGCGTTGGTTGGCGTGGCGTTGCTGACCGAGCCGTGGCAGGGGAGCTTGAACCTTCCCGGCCTCGGATTTGCCGCCTTCGCTGGTGTCGGATGGGGTGCGTACGTGCTTTTCACACAGCGCATCGGTGACCGTTTCGCAGGCGTTGCCGGACTCTCGCTGACCATGCCGATCGCCGCGGTTGCGTCGGCGGTTTTCGGCATACCCGAGGCGGCCGGACACCTGGGATTGAGCGTCATCGCCACGGCAGTCGGACTGGCGGTTCTCTTCCCTGTCCTGCCCTACGCGCTCGAGATGCACGCTCTCCGCCACATGACACATAACGCTTTCGGAACGCTCATGGCGTTGGAGCCCGCGTTCGGCACGATACTCGGCTTGATCGTTCTTCACCAGCAGCCATCCCCGATTGAGGTGATCGGTGTTCTGCTTGTGGTCTTTGCCGGCGCAGCCGCCCAAAGGGGCGGGTTGCGCCGCCCGCGGGCCGATGAGACCGTGAGCTATCAGCCGAGCGAATGACCCGCTCGGCGGGTGTTCACCGCCCCCCGGCCCCTATGTTTCCTTTCAGGCCTCGGGGATATCGCGGTGGAAGGCCTCGGGGGTGATTGTTTCCGGCTCGGGCCCGCGCCGAATGCCGGTGTCGAGCGAGTCGATGGTGCGAAGCTCGTCCGGGGAGAGCTCGAAGTCAAAGACGTCGAAGTTTTCGGCTATGCGGTCACTTTGAACGGACTTGGGGATTGCACTCCGCCCTTCTTGCAGGTGCCAGCGCAGCATGACCTGGGCTGCCGTTTTGCCGTGTGCAGCCGCGATTTGGCCTATCACCGGGTCATCGAAGGTAGACCGATCGTTGCCGCGGTAGCTGGTGATTCCACCGATCGGGGACCAGGCCTGAGTGACGATCCCGTACCTTCGGTCAGCCGCTTGAACGGCGGGCTGGCTGAAGTACGGGTGTGCTTCGATCTGATTGACGGCGGGAATGACCGAGATCTTCGACATGAGCATTTCCAGGTGGTCGACCATGAAGTTGCTTATTCCGATAGCCCGGACCTTGCCTTCGGCCAGGAGCTTCTCGAGTCCGCGGTAGGCCCCTAACGTGTTCTCGAACCGAGAGGGGACCGGCTGGTGCAGCAGTAGGAGATCGACCTGGTCGACGCCGAGCTTGCCGGCCGACTTCTCCCACCCGTGAATCGTCTCGTCGTATCCATAGTCGCTGATCCATATCTTGGTCTCGATGAAAACCTCGGATCGGTCCAGCCCGGATCGGCGAATCCCCTCGCCCACCTCGACCTCGTTGCCGTAGGCCGCGGCGGTGTCGATGAGACGGTATCCAACGCGGAGGGCCTCGGCAACAGCGGCCGCCGTCACCTCAGGCGGCGTCTGAAAGACTCCAAATCCGAGCGCCGGCATGCGTACACCGTTATTCAGTTTCAGCTCTGGTGTTGTCACGGTTGTCTCCCTTGCGTTGTGTGATTACAGTTCGTCAAATTCGCCACTTTCTGTTGTTGCATCCGTGCCGGCGGAGAATGCTCCACGCCGCCTCCGATGTGTACCGGACTGGTATTTGGGATGAAGGTTCCGCGCGCCTCCGTAGAACTTGGCAGCTGACGTGGGGCGGTCTCCACGTCACTTAGTTCCGGCAGCGGAGAGTTGACGACGGAGCCTCGTCCGCGAGTTTCCAGATCCATCGGCAGGGCCCACATGCGTGACCCGCGGATCCATGGCGGTGAGGAATGACGAGGATCCGCGGTAGCCCGGCCGCCATTCGACCAGGCGTTCGAAATTCGCGCGCAGGACGATACGGGCCGCCGGCAACTGGTGAGAGCTAAAGGCACCCTTTCGCGTACCCGGAGATCGCGCGTTCAATCGCCGGCAAGTCTCTCACCGCGTGCCCGCTCGGATGCCTGGGCGTACTCGTCGGCCGCAACGTGCGCGCCCCAAAGAGCTCCACCTGCCGTAATTGAAAGATGCGTCATGAAGTCCTCCGGAGTGGCACCGTGCCAGTGCTCCTCGCCATCGGGCGCATATACGGTATCTCCCGGGTGGAGTTCGCGGGCCTCCTGGCCCCGCGTCTGAACCAGGCCTCTCCCTTCGGTGACGTAAAGCGTTTGACCGCCTTCATGCGAATGCCAAGCGGAGTGTGCGCCGGGTGAGAAGCGCACTGCGGCGACGCTCGTGGGAGCGGGTGGAAGTCCTCTGGTTATCGAGTCAACCCAGACATCTCCGGTGAAAATCTCGGCCGGCCCCTTGGAGGTCGGTGGTTTGGGGGCGTATTCCATTGTGTCTCCTTTGTTTTGTCAGCGCCGGCGCGCTGCGCGATCAAGGGCGGGTGGCACCCAGCCGTCGTCGGCAGGGTTGAGCGTGACTCCGGGGGCAACGATACGGTCGATGGCGTCTAGCACATCCTCACTCAGGTGCACTTCGGTGGCCGGCAGTTGTGATTCCAGATGGGCCATGGTCCGGGGACCGATGATTGCAGAGGTTATAGCGGGGTGCCGCAACACGAAAGCTATCGCCATCTCGATCAGGCTGAGGCCGGCTTCAGCGGCAAGACGGGCCAGGGCGTCTGCGGCGTCCAACTTTCTTTGGTTTTCCGGCAGCGACAAGTCGAAGCGATTCTGTGGCCGGGATGTTGCGGCCGGGCCAGCCTGACCTTCTTTGCGGTAGCGCCCCGACAGCCAACCACCGGCAAGCGGGCTATAGGAGAGGACGCCATAGCCGTAGCGGGCGAGGGTCGGGAGAACGTCGCGCTCGATGCCTCGAGTGAGGATGGAGTAGGTGGGCTGCTCCGTCCTTGGGCGCTCGAAACCTCGGCGCTCCGAAACCCATTGTGCTTCGACGATTGCCGATACGGGCCAGGTGGAGTGGCCGAAGTGGCGGATCTTGCCGGCATGCACGAGGTCAGTCAGCGCGCCGAGCGTGACATCGAGGTCGACGGCCGGGTCGTAGCGGTGCACCTGATAGATGTCGATCCAGTCGGTGCCCAGTCGCCTGAGCGAGTTCTCCACTTCGGTTATTATCCATCGCCTGCCGTTCCCACGCATGTTGGGATCTGAACCCATCGGCATGTGGACTTTGGTCGCCAGCACGACCTCGTCACGCCGGCCGGCGATCGCCTTGCCGACGATCACCTCCGATTCGCCGGCCGAGTAACCATCAGCGGTGTCGATGAAGTTGATCCCGGCCGCCAACGCCCGGTGGATCACGCGGATGCTTTCCTCGTGGTCCTTAGTGCCCCAGTCCCCGAACATCATCGTGCCGAGGCAAAGCTGCGAGACCTGGATGCCGGTTCGCCCGAGTGGCCTGAATTCCATCTTGTCTTCCTCCATTGGTGCCGGCTTGGTCCGGTCGTATCAGCTGCTCACGAAGGCCATGATCATCGAACGATGGTCGGATCTTGGACCTCGGAGCATCCCGGTGCAGCATTTAGCCGCCCTTGGGTGCTCTGGCAATTTCGCCAGGGCGCAATTCATCTCAAAATGCCGAAGGTGATGGCGCCGCCGCCCGCCTCGATCCAGCCGGCTTGTTCGCGCCCGATCGCGCTTGCTTTTGTTTGGCGGAGCGAGAGCCGGCTCGCGGCTGGCACCCCACCGAACTTTTATGTAGGCCCCCTCCGGGGCCACTCGTACCGGAGTCCAGTCCCAGATAGGTTTCGGTCGTCTCGACCTCGGCTGCAGTGCGTCTCCTCATAGCGACCCCACTCGGATGAGGGACTTGATGGCGCGGCGCTCGTCCATCGCTCGGT
>JAKAOC010000258.1 GCA_021823385.1 Actinomycetes bacterium | reverse complement strand
CCTCGGCGTCGCGGTGCTCTCGACCTCCAAGGGTCTGATGACCGACCGCGAGGCGCGCAAGCAGAACATGGGCGGCGAGATCATCTGCTACGTCTGGTAGCGGCACGTAGTTACGAAGGAACTTTGTATGTCTCGAATCGGTAAGGTTCCGGTCGGAGTGCCGGCAGGAGTCAGCGTGGAGATCTCCGGCGTGAACGAGCTGACCGTCTCCGGGCCGAAGGGGAAGCTTTCCCGCACGCTGCCTGGAGATATCACCGTCCGGCAGGATGAGGGGACGCTTCTGGTGGAGCGTCCCAATGACGAGCGGCTGTCCAAGGCGATGCACGGGCTTTCGCGCACCCTGGTGGCCAACATGGTCACCGGCGTGACCAACGGCTTCGTCAAGGAGCTCGAGATCATCGGTGTGGGTTACCGCGCCGTTGCCAAGGGCCCCGGGGAGATCGAGCTTTCTCTCGGCTTCTCGCACACGGTCCCGGTGGTGGCTCCCGAGGGCGTCACCTTCGAGGTGCCGACCCCGACCAGGGTGATCGTCAGGGGAATCGACAAGGAAGTGGTGGGCCAGGTGGCCGCCAACATCAGGAAGATCCGCAAGCCCGAGCCCTACAAGGGCAAGGGTGTCCGGTATCTCGGTGAGAAAGTCCAGCGCAAGGCTGGCAAGACCGGCAAGTAGCGCCGGAGCACTTGGAGAGCTGTGTATGTCTAAGAACACTGTGAACAGCCAGGCGCTGCGCAAGAAGAGGCACCGTCGGGTGCGCAAGTCGGTGGTGGGGACCGCGGAGCGTCCTCGCCTGGCCGTCTTCCGCTCGAATCGCCACATCGTTGCCCAGATCGTCGACGACTCGGTCGGGCGCACCATCGTGGCCGCCTCGACTGTTGAGGCTGCGCTTCGCACCCAGGCCACCGGCAATGCCGACGCATCCGCCAAGGTGGGCGAGCTGCTGGCCGAGCGTGCTGTGGCCAAAGGCGTGACCAAGGTCGTCTTCGACCGCGGGGGCTTCAAGTACCACGGCCGGATCGCGGCGCTTGCCGATGCGGCCCGCAACAAGGGATTGGAGTTCTGACAAGTGGCTGATACGGAGTTTGAAGAGAGAACCATCAAGGTGAACAGGGTTGCCAAGGTCGTCAAAGGCGGCCGGCGCTTCTCCTTCACCGCTCTGATGGTGATCGGCGACAAGAACGGCCGTGTGGGCCTCGGCTACGGTAAGGCCAAGGAGGCCGGCATCGCGGTCCAGAAGGGCATCGAGGAGGCCAAGAAGAACCTCTTCGCCGTGCCGCTGGCCGGGAACACGATCGTCCACCCCGTGATCGGGGAAGCCGGAGCGGGCCGCGTACTGCTCAAGCCCGCCGCTCCTGGTACCGGTGTCATCGCCGGCGGCGCGGCGCGGGCGATCCTGGAGATGGCGGGCGTTCATGACGTCGTCGCCAAGTCCCTGGGCTCCTCCAACTCGATCAACGTTGCGCACGCCACCATTGCGGGCCTGCGCGACCTGAAGCGGCCCGACGAGATCGCCAAGCTTCGCGGCAAGTACCCCGACGAGGTGATCCCGAGGCCCATCTTCGAGGCCTACCAGGAGAAGCAGAAGCAAGTCGAGCAGGTTTAGGAGCGAAGGTGTCCGCTGAGAAGAAGCTGATTGTCACTCAGGTCAGGTCCGGCATCGGCACCAAGCCGAAGCACCGCGGCACGCTGCGCGCGCTCGGCCTTGGCAAGATCGGCTCGAAGAACGAGCTCGCCGACCGCCCCGAGATCCGTGGGATGGTGGCCAGGGTTTCTCACCTGGTCGTAGTCTCCGAAGAAGTCTGATAGGAGCATCCGATGCTGAAAGTGCATGATTTGGCCCCCGCCGCGGGCTCCAAGAAGAAGCCCAAGCGCGTCGGTCGTGGTATCGCCGGCAAGGGCGGCAAGACCGCCGGCCGCGGCACCAAGGGCCAGGGAGCTCGTGACACCATACCGGTCGGGTTCGAGGGCGGCCAGCTGCCCCTGACCCAGCGTACCCCGAAGCTGAAGGGTTTCAACAACCCCTTCCGCGTGGAGTACGAGATCGTCAATCTGGACCGGATCCAGGAACTTGCCAACGAGGGCATCGTGGTGATCGATCCGGCAGTGCTCGCGAACAACAACGTTGTGAAGCGCCGCTCCCTGGTCAAGGTCCTTGCCGACGGTGAGATCCGTACCGGTGTCACCGTGAGTGCCCACAAGTTCTCCCGCGCCGCGGAGTTCGCAATTCGCGCCGCCGGTGGTTCGGCCGTAGTAATACCGTTGCCCTATGTGGGCGGGCGGCCGCCGGTCAAGGGCAACGCCCACGCCAACCGCTAAGGCGGCCCTCCGGCGAGGAGTGTGGTCTCGGAGCCGGGCGCGACGCGCTCCGGCTCCTCTTTTTTTTCTATCGTGCGACATCAGAGCCGGATTCGGCTCTGCGGGTGGCGGCTGTAGTCTTGGGTAGGCGGTGCGGCGCTGCCGCCGCGGAATCGACGGGGTTTGGATGCTTGGAAGCCTGAAGAACATCTTCAAAGTTGCGGACCTACGCAACAAGGTCCTTTTCACCATCTTCATAATCGTCGTGTACCAGTTCGGTGCGAACCTGCCGGTGCCCGGCATCGACTTCAACGCGCTCAAGCAGCTCGAGAGCACGGCCGGCGCCGGTGGCGTTCTTGGATTCCTCAACCTCTTCTCGGGCGGGGCGCTCACTCACTTTGCCATCTTTGGCCTGGGCATCATGCCCTACATCACCTCGTCCATCATCATCCAGCTGCTTACCACCGTCATTCCCAAGTTCGAGGAGTGGCGTGACCAGGGCGCGGTCGGTGAGAAGAAGCTGACTCAGACCACCCGCTATCTCACTGTCGTCCTCGCCGTCCTGCAGGCGACCGGCCTTGCCTTCGTCTTCCACAATGGCGGTGCCGGTTTCCTCCCCAGCGGACAGGCGCTGGATCTGATCCCCAACTTCACCGTTCCCCGCGTGATCTTCATCGTGCTCACCTTCACCGCAGGCACCGCCATGGTCATGTGGCTCGGCGAGCTGATCACCCAGCGGGGCATCGGGCAGGGCATGTCCATCATCATCTTCGCCAACGTGGTGGCGGGGATACCCACAGGCGGCCACGCCATTCTCGCCCAGGCGGGAGGCTTCAAGTTCGCGGTGATCGTCCTGCTCGCCATAGCCATACTCGTGGCCATCGTCGCCTTCGAGCAGGGCCAGAGGCGCATACCCGTCACCTTCGCCAAGAGGGTGGTGGGTCGCAAGATGTACGGGGGCGAGAGCACCCACATCCCGTTGAAGGTCAACCAGGCGGGCGTGATCCCCATCATCTTCGCGTCGTCGATCCTCTACTTCCCGGTGCTGCTCTCCAACATCATTCCCTGGCAGTCCTTCCGGACCTTCGTCAACAACCACCTCGTCTCGCCCACCAGCTTCTACTACATCGTGATCTACGCCGTGCTCATCATCATGTTCACCTTCTTCTACGTGCAGGTGGCCTTCGACCCTTATCAGCAGGCCGACATCATCCGCAAGCAGAGCGGCTTCATTCCCGGCATCCGCCCAGGTCCTCCGACCGAGCGCTACCTGGCCAAAATCCTGAACCGCATCACGCTCCCCGGCTCGCTCTTCCTTGCGGCTGTGGCGGTGCTCCCGGCGGTCGTGCTCGCGCTATGGCACGTGACCGGTTATCCGTTTGCGGGCATCACGCTGCTGATTGCCGTAGGTGTGAGCCTCGAGACCATGAAGCAGATCGACTCGCAGCTCTCCATGCGCAACTATCAAGGGTTCCTCAAGTAGACCTTCTGCGCCGGCGTGGCGCGGACAAGGGGATGGACATTGAATAAGCCATATCGCATTGTCATGCTCGGCAAGCAGGGTGCCGGCAAGGGGACCCAGTGCTCCAAGCTGGCCGCAACGCTGGGCATTGCCCACATCTCCACCGGAGACATGTTGCGTTCGGCAGCGCGGGAGGGCACCGAGTTCGGCAAGCTGGCCCAGGGCTACATGGAGCGCGGCGACCTGGTGCCTGACGAAGTGATCCTGGGCGCGGTCAGGGACCGGCTCTACCGGAGCGACTGCCGCGAGGACGGCTTCGTGCTGGACGGCTTTCCCCGCACGCTTGCCCAGGCCGAGGCCCTGGAGGAGATCCTCGCACCTGAAGGCGTGAAGCTGGTGATAAACCTTGACGTATCGACGGAAGTCGTGCTGAGGCGGCTCTCCTCGCGGCGCGTCTGCACCGGGTGCGGCCGGACCTACTCGATCGACTTCCCTCCCGCGGTGGACTGGACATGCGACGACTGTGGCGGCACCGTGGTCCAGCGCGCCGACGACACGCCGGAGGCGATCAGCCGCAGGCTGGCGATCTACGAAGAGTTGACTGCGCCCTTGATCGCCTGGTACGAAGCGAAGGGGCGCTTCGTGACGGTCTCGGGCGAGGGTGATTTCGACGCGATCTCCGACGAGATCCTCGCCACCGTGACGCGTTTCTAGGAGGGCCGTTCAGCAGATGGTGCAGCCTTTGAAGTGGAATGCCACGGTGCGCCGCTCGGCGGCCGAACTCGACAAGATGCGCAAGGCGGGAAGGATCGTGGCCGAGATAAAGGCCCGTACCCGCGAGACCGTCCGCGAGGGCATTACCACCGCCGACTTGGACAAGGTGGCCAGGGAGGTAATCGAGAAGCGCGGCGCCAGGTCGAACTTCCTCAACTACCACGGCTTTCCAGCGGTGATCTGCACTTCGCCGAACTC
>JAKAOC010000257.1 GCA_021823385.1 Actinomycetes bacterium | reverse complement strand
GCCTGACAAGGCTATACGCCGTGCCAAGGGCAAGGACGACGACATTGACGCCATCGCAGCCGCCCTGGCCGTGCTCACGGGTCAACGGGTGCGCATCGCCAAGGACCGCAGTGGTGCGGTGGAGGCCCTTAGGGTATTGCGCACTACCAGAAAGACCGCTGTGCGGTCCAAGCGGGCCGCACTCCAGCAGCTGCACAACACCATCGTCGCCGGCCCTGACGAGCTAAGGGCGCAATACCGCGGCAGGACTCGTATGGCCTTGATTCGGGAGTTGTCCGCTTCCCGTCCGGATCGGATCGGCTTTCGGGACCAGGAGGTGGCGACCCGCATAGCGCTCAAGTCCATCGCCCGGCGCATCATCGCTCTCAGCGATGAGATATCCGAGCTTGACGATATGATCCAACCACTGGTGGCCGAGCTTGCCCCAACACTTCTCGTCCTGCCCGGCGTGGGTGTCGAGTGCGCCGGGGAGTTCCTGGTCGCAGCAGGCGACAACCCGGAGCGCCTCGGCTCGGAAGCCTCCTTCGCCATGTACTGCGGAGCCTGCCCGATACCGGCCTCATCGGGCAAGACGGTACGGCACCGCCTAAATCGGGGAGGAAACCGCCCGGCGAATTCCGCACTTCACATGGTCGTCCTATCTCGGATGCGCACCGACGAGCGGACCAAGGCCTATGTGGAACGGCGCAGCGCCGAAGGGCTTTCCAAGCGCGAGATCATGCGCTGCCTGAAGCGCTACGTGGCCCGGGAGGTTTACAAGGTCCTCGTCGCCTGAGCCGGCTGTAGGGAAGACGGGAAGCTGTTTCCTCTTCTCCGTGGCGGCTTCGAACATCGATCATGTCGCCGAGGGCCCGAAGGGCTCTCGGAAGGTTGCGATCCCCAGGGATCGCAACCCTTTGCCGACCCCGTGGGGCCGCTTCGAAGCGGCGCCCAAAAAATCTTCCCGCTGTCCCTTGACAAACATGAGAGCGTCAGTCATACCGGACTCAGCGACCAACCCCGGCAACCGGGGTCACCTTGAAAGGTAATGGGATGGGCCTTGGATTCCGCCTCGCACTGGAGTCCAAAAAACCACGAACAATACCTCGGGGGTAACGGCGAGGCCCACCCTTGGGTCAGTCTCGCCGTTACCCCCGAAACGTTTAGATGCCCACGACAGCCTGGCCGACGACGCTACCAGCGACGCCGACCAGGAACACTAAATGAGACAGGTTACCAACCTGCTCCGGTCGCAGTCGTGGCCCAAGTCCCCGTAGTAGCGGAGGTGGCACTTGCAGTTGGGAACGTGTTCGACAGCGTGCTGCAGACCTCCTTCGTTCCGGAATAATACAATGTGCTCCCAGCGGTCGAATCAGCGATCGCATAGTAGTTCAACGTAGGGGAATATCCCTCGAGGCAAACAAAATATCCAACGTTAGTGTCATCGCCGCCGGACACCATGATCTGGTTGGAGCTCTGGCTGCTCACAAGCGCCGCAACGGAAGCTACATCGATCCAGAGCAGCGAGGGCTCAAGGGTTTTCAGCGAGCCGGCGGATATCCCAGAATAAGTGTTGCTGTTCGTGTAGTACGTCTTCGACGCGGTGAGAGCATTGCGTAGGCTGGACTCAACCGCACGATTCTCGGCACTATTGCGCGCGCCGAGGAACGTCGGGACGGCGATAGCCACCAAGATTCCGATGATCAAGACGACAACCATGAGTTCGATCAGGGTGAAGCCCTGCTCTCCCTCCTCGGCCCGCTTGACCCACTTATCAAGTTTGTTCACGATTCTCCTTCTCCTGAACATTGTGTTGCGCTGGGAGGCGCAGAACCGAGCTGATTCGACAACTCCCATACGGTGAATCGTAGCAACAGATGTGTCACTTTAGAAGAAATCCCATAAATAAATCGATCCGGGATTGACCTAAAGGCCCCTTTCGTCTTAACTTTGCCGCCTTATAGGAAAGCCACCTCGAAAAACCTACCACCGAAACCACCGTAGGATCCTCAAAGCTTGAGCGCCTGAGCAGCTAGATTCCGATGCATGGCCCAAATCGTTGTTGCCCGAAGGCTAGCAGAGGAGGAGATAGGCGAGATATCCCGCTTGGCCGCCGAAGCCGAGAGCTTCGATAAGCACAAAGCTCTCGGTGATCACACTTGGCTTGATCTGGTGCATGGCGGCCGCAAGGGGGCCTATGGCTTCACGGCCAGGATGGATGGCCGCCCACAGCTTCTGGGGTACGCGCAGCTTTCAGTCGGGAATAGGAGCTGGGCCCTGGAGATAGTCATCCATCCACTACATAGGAGTCGCAGATCAGGAGTGGCGGAGGCCCTTCTCAGGCGCTCGCTCGACGAAATCGCCATGAACGGGGGCGGCCACGTGCACATATGGCTATCACATAATGACCACGACATGGTGGAGGTCCTTCACGCCGCAGGTTTCAAGCGCGGGCGCGAGCTTGTCCAGATGCGCCGGCGCCTTCCATTAGAGCGGGACCTCATTACTGAGCCAATCGAAACCCGGCCTTTTGCGTGTGGCCGTGACGAGGACGAGTGGCTCCGGGTGAACAATCTCGCATTTGCGGGCCATCCCGAACAGGGCGGATGGACACTCGAAACCTTGTCTTCGCGCCAGCAGGAACGATGGTTCGATACTCAGGGGTTCTTACTCAATTTTGATGGTGAGCATCTCGCAGCATTTTGCTGGACCAAGATCCACACCGACACGGAACCAATGATGGGCGAAATCTACGTTATTGGAGTCGACCCGGCGCTCGGCGGAAGGGGCCTTGGCAGACGAATTTGCGTAGCCGGACTCGAGTACCTGGCCCGCAAGCGGGTGCCGGTTGCAATGCTTTACGTCGACTCCGACAACCATGCCGCCGTGTCGATGTACGAACACCTCGGCTTTCATCCCAACCACGTCGACACTGCCTACGTAGCCGACGTCGAGGCCAGCGAATCCAGCGCCTGACAAGTACCGAGTTCGTTTGAAGATGCGACGACCGGCCTATTGTCAGCCCGGTCCGTTCCACGCTGGAGTCAGCATTCCCGCGCTAGCCGGCCGAGAAGCCGATGAGCCTACCCAAGGTGAATGTCACACCGGCCGCTACGGCCGAGAGGATTAGCTGCCTCGCGACTGACTTAAACAAGGAGCGGCCCGTGGCCCACGAAAGTGCTGACCCAATCAGTATCGAGGCGATAATGGCCACGACCACCGAGATGTAGACGCCCGCACTGCCCGTAGTAAAGAACCATGCGGAGAGTGGGAGAAGTGCTCCCACCGCAAAGGCGACGAAGGACGAGAGCGCGGCTTGGATCGGAGAGCCGATGGAAGACGGATCGATGCCCAACTCTTCTTTGGCATGGGTTGCCAGCGCCACCTCCGGATCGTCCATCATGTGGGCCGCAAACTGCTCCGCAAGATCCCGAGGAACCCCTCTGGACTCGTATATTCGCGCCAACTCCTTTTGCTCGAAGTCCGGCCTCCCGTGAATCTCGGCCGCCTCGATCGCAATCTCGCGCTCGAAAAGCTCGCGCTGGGCGGACATCGAGACGTATTCGCCGATCGCCATTGAGAAGGCGCCGCCCACCAAGCCGGCAAGGCCAGCCAGTCTGACCAGCCCCGCGGCAGGATGGGCTCCGGCCACACCCAGGATCAAGGTAGTATTAGAAATAAGCCCGTCAGATATTCCGAAGACGGCCGCACGTGCAGCCCCCCCGGTAACGTCCCGGTGATCTTCATGCATAGGCATGTCGCCGTCTGCTACGGGCGAGAGATTTCGCTTGGCGCTCATGTGCACCAGCTCGGAGAAACTGCGGGGCTTGCGTGACATAGCCCTCAATCTAACTGCCGATGCCTTTCTTTGACCTAAACCAAGCCCAGCTATTAGAACTCCTCAAGGACCAGCCCACGTACCGCGTCAAGCAGGTATGGCAGGGGGTTTACGAGGGGCTCGAGCGCCCCCACGAAATCACCAGCCTTCCCAAATCGCTGCGAGAACGTATGGGGCAAGAGATGGACTTCGCCCTTTCGCTCAACCCAGTCGACCGCGTCGCGGCTGACGATAGGCGCACGATCAAGGTCCTTTGGGGCCTGGCTGACGGTCGCCAGGTCGAGTCGGTCCTCATGGCTTACTCAGACCGGGTGACTCTCTGCGTCTCCTCTCAAGCGGGGTGCGCTATGGGGTGCGTCTTCTGCGCAACGGGCCAGGCCGGCTTCTTCCGGCAGCTTACTAAGGGCGAGATCCTCGAACAGGTCTTCCATGCGTCGGTGCTATCCAAGCGAGGATTCGGACAACGGCTTTCCAACCTTGTCTTCATGGGCATGGGCGAACCGATGGCCAACTACGAAAATGTGGTGGCTGCCATCAGGTCGATCGTCAATGATTTTGGAGTCTCGGCGCGCCATGTCACGCTATCTACGGTGGGGATCATTCCCGGGATCCGCAAGTTGGCCGAGGAGGACCTGCCCATCTCGCTAGCCGTCTCCATCCATGCCGCCAACGACGAGAAGCGGACGCGGCTGGTGCCTATGAATGCCCGCTACCCGCTCGATGACCTGTTAGAGGCGCTGAAGTATTACAAGTCGCGCTCAAACCGCCGGATCTCGTTCGAGTGGCCAATGATGGCCGGCATCAACGACGGCTCCCAAGACGCCACAGAACTGGCCGCCCTGGCCAGGCAGGTCAGTGCGCATGTCAACCTGATTCCGCTGAACCCGACGCCAGGTTGGGAGTACCCTGGCT
>JAKAOC010000256.1 GCA_021823385.1 Actinomycetes bacterium | reverse complement strand
CGCCGAAGTAGGCGCTCTCGCCGATCCGGCCGCTGTAGGGGTCTATCACCAGGCGTCCGCCTTCGAATCGGGCGCCATCGACGCCCGCCAGGAGGCCGGCGCGCGGGCGCTGCCCGATGGCTTCGACCACAGTGCCGGATTCGATCACCAGCTCCTCGCCGGGGATGGGGACGGGGCGGCGCCTGCCGCTTTCGTCGGGTTCGGAGAGCTCCATCCGTTGGCAGACCACGCGTTCCAGGTGCCCTTGGCCCTCGTAGCGGATGGGGTTGGTGAGCCAGGCGAACTGAACGCCTTCCTCCACGGCCTCGTCGTACTCGACCCAGAAGGCAGGCATCTCATCGCGCGTGCGCCTGTAGACCACGGTCACCTTGGAGGCTCCCAGCCGTACCGCCTCGCGCGCGACGTCCATTGCCGTGTTGCCACCTCCGACCACCACCACGTGGTCGCTGATCTCCGGGAAGTTGCCGCTCTTGATTGCGGCGATAAAGGGCAGCGAATTCCAGACGCCGGGGAGCCCGCTTCCAGGGGTTCCAGTAGTCGAGTCCTCGCCCATTCCGATGGCCAGCACCACCGCGTCGTATTCGCCGCCCAGTGCCGCCACACGCTCCGGGCTGAGCTCGGCTCCCATGTGGAAGCTGACGCCCAGCTCGAGCAAGCGGGAGGTCTCGGTGGGCAGCGGATCGAACACCTGCCGGTAGGGGGCGATGGCCGCACGGACGAGCCCGCCGGTGTTGGAGAAGGAGTCGAAGACCTCCACCTGGTGGCCGAGCTCGGCCAGGCGGCTGGCTGCCGCCAACCCGGCCGGGCCTGCCCCGACCACGGCGACCTTGGCGCCCGTTTCGGGCGCCTTGTCCGGCACGAGTAGGTCTCCGACCTTCTCGGCCTGGTCCATGGAGTACCGCTGCAGGCGGGCGATGTCGACCGGCCGCTGGCCCTGCAGGTTCAGTACGCAGGCGCCTTCGCACAGCTCTTCGGTGGGGCATACCCTTGCGCAGGATCCGCCCAGCGGATTGGTGGAGGCGATTATCCCGGCCGATGTGACCGCGTCACCGTCGATGATGGCTCCGACGAAGCCTGCCACGTCGACGTCTGCCGGGCATGCTACCGTGCAGGGTGCGGGATTGTGTGGCCCGCCGCAAAGCAGACAACGATAAGCCTCGATGTAGGCGTCCTCGTGGGACAACGGTGGCTTGAGTTCAGTCGTCATAGCTTCCCAAGTGTCGGGAAGGTGTGCGGCGTCGTAGAGGTTTGGCCTCTCAGCCGCCTTGCGCAGCCCCCGCATGATCGGCTCGGCTCGCATGTTGATTCCTCCTTGGCACCCGTAATGGGTATCCTGAGCAATCTTCATCCCGCACCTTTGCAGGTGTCAATTCCGCGCAGGTCTGAGGCGACTTTCGCTCCGGAAATTGGGTCCTTGTGCCCTGAAACCGGAGGAATTAGGCGAATTTGCTAGGCGGCGCGCGTCATTCCGGGGCGCGGACGAAGGCTTGGGTCTCGAAGAGCTCGCGGTAGGTGCCGCCTTCGGCGATCAGCGAGGCATGCGTGCCGCGCTCCACGATCCTGCCCTCTTTGACCACCAGGATCTGGTCAGCAGCCAGGATGGTGGAGAGGCGATGGGCGATGACGATGGAGGTGCGCCCGGCCAGGAGCTGGTGCAGGGCCTCTTGCACGGCCGCCTCGTTTTCGGCGTCCAGGTGCGAGGTCGCTTCGTCCAGAATGACCACCCGGGGCCTCTTCAGGAAGACCCTGGCGATGGCGACTCGCTGGCGCTCACCTCCGGATAGGCGGTAGCCGCGTTCGCCCACCATCGTGTCGAAGCCATCGGGAAGCGCAATGATGGTGTCCAGGATCTGGGCGGCGCGGGCCGCCTCCACGATCTCCTCCATGGTGGCCTCGGGCCGGGCGTAGCGCAGGTTGGCGACTATGGAGTCGTGGAAGAGGTGGGGGTCCTGGGAGACGACACCTATGTACGATGCGAGCTCCGACAGGCGAAGCTCTCGGATGTCGACCCCGTCCAGCCGGACCCGGCCCCGGTCGGGGTCATACAGGCGTGAGATCAGAGATGCGATCGTGCTCTTGCCCGCTCCCGAAGGTCCCACCAGGGCGGTCATGGTGCCTGCGGGGACCTGGAAGTTGACGTCGTGCAGGATCTGGGGCCGCTCATTCGACTCATTCGACTCAGCCTGCTCGGTGGGGGCGAAGGGCGTGTCGACGGCAGGATAGGCAAAATCGACCTGCTGGAACTCGATCTCGCCGCGGGGGGAATCGAGGCTGACCGGCTCCGCCGGGTCGACCACGCTGGGATTTACGGCGAGCACCTCGGTGACCCGGTCAAAGGAGACCAGTGCCTGGCTCAGGTTCACCCGCGAAGAGGCCAGGTCGGTGATGGGAGTGTAAAGGCGCGTGGCGTACTGGGCCAGCGCCACCAGGGTGCCCACGGACATCGCGCCTTTGATGGCCAGACGTCCACCGATGAGGTAGACCGCCACCGCACCCAGCCCGCCGATCAGGCCGAGCAGGCTGAAGTAGACCCTGCCTCCCAGGGCGAGGGCGATCCCGGCGTCGCGGACCTTGGCCGCCTGGGTGCGGTAGTTGCGCTCCTCAGCCGCGGGGTTACCGAAGAGCTTGACCAGCGTGGCGCCGGAGACGTTGAAGCGCTCGGTGGCATAGGTGGACATGAAGGCGTTGGCCACCATCTGGGATCTGGCCAGAGGGGCGATCCGCTTGCCCAGGGTGCGGTCGATGACGATCAGGAAGGGGATGATGACAAGCGCCAGGAGCGTGACCGACAATGAGAGCTTCACCATCACGGCCAGGGTCAGCACCAGGGTCAGGACGTCGGAGACTGCGCTGGACGCGGTGGAGACTGACTGCTGGGCGCCAAGGACGTCGGAGTTGAGCCGGGAGAGGATGGCCCCGGTCTGGCTCTTGGTGTAGAAGGCGATGGGCAGCCGTTGCAGGTGGGCGAAGAGTTCAGAGCGCAGGTCGAAGATGAGGCCCTCCCCGATGCGCGACCCGATCCAGCGCGAGAGCACGCCAAGGCCGGTGGTGGCCAGGTTGAGCACCACGGCCAGGATCACCAGCATGTACAGTAGGCCGAAGGAGTGCTTGGGGATGGCGGAATCCAGGATTGCCCGGAGTACCAGGGGCGGGGCCAACCCGACCACCGCGGTGAGTGCGATTATGGCGATATAGACGGCCATCGCCGCGCGATACTTGGACGCGAAGGACCAGGCGCGCCCCAGCGACTCGCGGCTTATGCCCGCCTTGGACAGGTCCGCGCCGTTTGCGGCGGCCATGCGTGCATATCTCATCTGGTGCAACTGAACCGTCCTGACTTTTTTTCAATATTCAACATCATGGCGGGCCGTTCATGCCTTTGGTCCCCTCGCCGCCTTGTTTGGCCCCCGGTTCATCTCTCGGTGGGCTGCCGGAGGGCAAGGGGATTCCATGGTGGGCGACCAGCCATACGGACGAGGTGCAATCGGCAGGCTCTCGTGCTCCGTTTCGAATCGGCAGGTCAGCCCGGTGACAGCAATCCGGACTCTTAGTGATTGCAACAAAGGAGTATTCCTGTTTTTGTCAGCGCTCCAACCCGACCGGGCTCGGAATACTTTCGCCGGACCGTTTCCCGGGTGCCGCCACCCAGCAAACTTGATGAGGTGCCCTCGGGGTGCTTGATGAAGTGCGCCCTGTGCAGGGTTCGTACTAAAAATGGGGAGCGGTAAGTGGAACCCAGGGAAACGGAAGGTGCCTCCTCGATGTCTGCAGCATGGACCAAAGCGGCCGACGCCGAGTTGTCGGGACTTCCTCCCGGCGACACGCAGTTTCTCGACGCGCTGCGCGCTTCGTTCGACTCCTCGTTCCAGAGGCTCTTCGGGGCCGACCGCCTCGGCTCCTACATGCGCACCACCCTCGAGCTCGCTCGCAAGCTGGGGAAAAGCTGGTACGCCTTCGACATCAGCTTCGGCCCCAAGCCCAGTGACGGCGAGGCTCCGGTGCTCCTCACCGTGGACGTGGCCTCTGTGGACCAGGCCTTTCTTGTCGATTCCTTTGTCGCTCTGCTTCGCAGGTTCGGCCTCGAACCCGAGGCGTCGCTCCATCCCCTGGTCACGGTAGCCCGCGACGCCGATGGCAACATCGTTGCCGCCCAGCGCACCGGAAGCAAAGCCGCCGAGGGACGGCTCGAGTCCTACGTGCACTTCGACGTCGAGGCCCGCCACTCCGATGTCGACCTCGCACGACTGAACGACGAACTCAAGCGGGTCTTCACCTCCTTGGAGGCAATCCAGGCCGACAAGGCGGGCCTTTCGCGCCTTGTCGCTCAGGCCGGGCATGGCCAGCGCAGCCTACCGGAAGGCATGTTCCTGACACTGGGGACGGGACTTGCGTCCGGAGGCGGGCACATGGGCATAGTCTCCCCGATGGACGACGAGGAGGCAGAGCTTCTTCGCACCGCCGCGGCTTCGGCTGACGGCCTGGTGCTGGCACCCGTCTTCTCCCCGGTCGTATCCAACGAGACCATCGTGGTGGCGCCGGCCGTGGATGGCCAAAGCTTCGTGGCGGGGCTACCCAGCCGAACCGGCGAAGTAGACGAGGATACAGGCTTGCTGCACTCGCTGGCCGCAAGCCTCGCCATCCCGCCCGAGAGCTACAGCTACCGCGAGCTCGACGAAGTCCTTCACATGGTGCCGGCCATCGAGTTGGCGCTGGTGCCCCAGGACCATCTTT
>JAKAOC010000255.1 GCA_021823385.1 Actinomycetes bacterium | reverse complement strand
AGCGCGCCAAAGTCGGCTCGCGGGACCGCAAGGAGAAGGCGTCTGAAATGCTCGCCCGAGTCGGCCTCGGAGGCAAGGATGGCCGTTATCCAGGCGAGCTGAGCGGCGGCGAGCAGCAGCGGGTGGCGCTGGCGCGCGCTTTGGTGGGCCACTCCGGGCTGGTCCTCTTCGACGAGCCTCTCTCCAACTTGGACGCCGACCTCCGAGAAAAGCTGCGCCTCGAGATCGCCACTCTGACCCGCGAAACCAACGCGAGCGTCATCTACATCACCCACGACCAGGCGGAGGCGTTCGCACTGGCGGACAAGATCGGCGTCCTGGCGGGAGGCCGCCTGATACAGATGGGTGAACCCGAAGATATCTACCAGCGGCCGGTGAACCCCTTCATCGCGCGCTTCACCGGGCTGGCCGGCGAGCTCGCGGGAAAGGTTTTGGCAAACCCGGCTCCCGGCCTGGTCGACGTGGAGGTGCCAAGCGCGTCGGCTGTGCTGCGCGCCAGCATGGTGGGCCGGCTCGAGCCCGGCGATATGGCCACCGTCGCCCTGCGGCCGTTCGCTCTGGGCATATCCGACGCCGACGAGCCCTCCATCGAGGCTAGGGTCTTGGACGTCGCCTTTCGCGGCAGAGGATATGAGCACGCGCTTGCCCTTGGCGGGAACGTCATCTCCTCGGTCTTTTGTACCGAGAGGCATCCGCGCGGAAGCAAGGTCTCAATATCCGTGGATCCCGCCGGCTGCCTCGCATTCTCGGAGGCCGAAGAGGTTGCGGTGGCCGCCGTGCCTGATCCGGCCGCGGACGGAGCGGAGGACGAAGCGATCGCATTCGATCTGACGGAGTACGCATTATGAGTTCATTCGTGCTGGTGGCAGCAGTCTTTTTGGCGTCGTCCGTAGAGATGGTGGAGGCGCTGACCATCGTGCTGGCGGCAGGAACCCGCAGCTGGCGTTCGGCACTCGAGGGCACTGGCGTGGCCATCGTCGTGCTCGGGCTTCTGGTGGGGATAGTTGGAGTTCCCCTGGTCAAATACGTGCCGATCTCCACAATGCGCCTGGTCATCGGGGCGCTGCTCCTGATCTTCGGCCTGCAGTGGCTGCGCAAGGCGATCCTGCGGGCCTCGGGGCTGAAGGCGATGCACAACGAGGATGAGATCTACCAGAAGGAAGTGGCCAGGCTCGGCGCCATTCCCGGCTCCACCACCGGCCGGGACGCCACCGCATTCACAGTTGCCTTCAAAGGTGTCGTCCTGGAGGGCCTCGAAGTTGTGATCGTGGTGCTGACCCTTGGCGTTGCAAACCACCGCCTCGCCTTGGCGGCCTATGCGGCCGCGGCGGCGGTTCTGATAATCGGGCTGATCGGGGTGGTCGTCTCGCGGCAGCTCTCCAAGGTTCCCGAGAACGCCATGAAGATGGCCGTCGGCCTGATGCTGGTCAGCTTCGGCAGCTTTTGGTCCGGGGAAGGCATGGGAGTCCACTGGCCGCTTTCGGACCTCTCGATCCTGGGCCTGATCGCCCTTTACGGGCTGGCGACATTCATCATGATCAAGGTTCTTGGCGGAGTTCGCCCCCGTCTAGCGACAGTGGAGGAAGCCCGATGACGCGGATGGCGAGGGCCTTTGCAATGTTCTGGTGGGACTTCCTCGTCGGCGACACCCCCGAACTCACCATAGGTGTCCTGGTGGCGCTCGGTGCGGTCTACCTCTTCCCTAAGGGCTCCACCGTGGCCGGCACCGTTCTTTACGCGGTCGTGGTGGTGACGGTGGCCCTGTCGCTGACCATCGAGGCGCGCCGCTTGGCCAAGCGCTCGGGGCGTAGCCGCTAGGCACTCTCCAAAATCCCCCGCCGGCCTATTGCACCCACGATGGTCTAAGGTCCGGTATTGGAGCCGCCAAGTAGCTGTATAAGCATTTGTGTAATCCATCGGGGGAAACTCATGACACCCAAATTCAACCGCAGGCTGCTGCATGCAGCCGGCGGGCTCCTGCCTCTATCGTTGCTGACCGTGGGAGGCGCAGCCTCCGCAACTCCTTCGCTTGCACAGGCGGTTCGGGCCACCGCCGCCATGGTCCCGCTCCTGAGCGTCGGAGCGGTGAGCCGTACCGGGAGCCCGCCTTCCCCATCCGACTGCTACAAAAAGGACCACGGCATCTCCTGCTACGGTCCCTTGGACATGGCGGCGGAGTACAACTTCAATGGCGCCTACGCCAAGGGCTACACGGGCAAGGGCCAGACGATCGTCATCTTCGGACTCCTACGGCTCGCCTACCATCCGCCAGGATCTGGCCACCTTCGATAAGGCCTACCGGATCCACAAGCCGCCATCTTTCAGGATCTACTACCCCGAGGGCAAGCCGGTCCTCAACTACCAGGGGTTGCCGAGCCCGGTGAACTACAACAACAAGGCTGTGGCCACCGAAGTCGGCTGGGCATATGAAACCACGCTCGACGTGGAGTGGGCCCACGCCATGGCTCCGGGGGCCAACATCGCGCTGGTGACCGTGCCAGTGGCGGAGACCCAGGGAGTTCAGGGGCTGCAGAACCTGGAGAACGCCCAGCTCTGGGCCCTGAACCACCACATCGGCAACATATGGTCGAACTCGTTCGCCACCACCGAACAGGCCTTCCACACCTCCGCGTCGATCATGAGCCTCAACAGGCTCTACGCTCGGGTTGACGCCGCCGGCATCACCCCGCTCTTCGCATCGGGCGACTCCGGGGCTGCCAACACCAATCTGCAAGGGGCAACCTTCCCCTATGCCACTGTGAACTTCCCCTCCTCGAGCCCCAACGTGCTCTCAGTGGGCGGAACCCAGATCAACGCCTCCAATCCGAGCTCTCCGATAGCGTCCTACCAGCCCGAAGCGGTATGGAACGACCGCTTTGGGGCAGGGGGGGGTGGCTACAGCGCCGTCTTCAGCGAGCCGTCATTCCAGAGCGCGGCGCGCATCGCCGACCCGAGCGGCATGCGAGGGCTGCCCGATGTCTCCTACAACGCCGCTGTGACCTCGGCGGTGAACATCTACGAGAGCTTCGACCCGGTGTATGGCCCGGGCTGGGTTCCGATCGGCGGGACCAGCGCCGCCACACCACAATGGGCAGCGGCACTCGCGGTGATCAACGAGGCGGACGGGCCGCAAGGGTTTATCACGCCCAAGCTTTACGCGCTCTACAACACTTCCGCCTACTCGACCGCGTTCCACGACATAACAACTGGCAACAACACCTTCGGGGGGATCACCGGCTACAGCGCCACCACCGGATGGGATCCGGCCAGCGGGCTGGGCACGCCAAATGTGGCCGGCTTGATTAGCGCGCTCGACAAGCCCTAGCGCGGGTCGATCGCGCCTCCGGCCAAAAACATCCGCCGGAGGCGCGATCCGGCCCAAGCCTGGGCCCGCCGCAGTGGGATTAACCGGGCCAAGCCGCGCAAAGGGGCCGGAGGCGGGCCAGGCTTGATGATATGCACGAGACTCCCCTGCAGCTCGAGCGCCTCCAGGGCATCTTGGACCGCAGCGCCGAGGAGGCGGGTGCGCACCTGCGCTCGATCGTCACCCCGGAGCGCCGTCTGGGCGCACGCCTGCTTTGCGACCGCCTTGTGGGCATGCGCCTACTGGTGGTCGCCACCGCGACCGGCGATGGGCGGCCTTTGGCGGGCCCGGTGGACGGGTACTTCATCCAGGGCTCCTGGTACTTCGGCTCGGCCCGCGATTCCGTGAGGATGAAACATCTGGCCCGGCGGCCGGCGGTCAGCGCCACCCATGTAGCGGGCGAAGACTTCGCCGTCACCGTGCACGGCCAAGCCGAGCTCTTCGACATGGCCGATCCGGATCATCCCGAGCTGCGCGAAGCGATGCTTGCGCACTACCTTCCTCTTCAGGGTCCCGCCTTTGCGGAGTGGCTCGACAATTCCGATGCCCTGGGGGCGCGAATCGAGCCCTCCAAGATGTTCGTATATTTCGCCCCAGGTGGATGACGCCCCCGCTGGCGAGCCCTTGGGTCCGCGGACTCAGGAGTCCCGGAAGTTGTCTCCCGGATCTAAGCCGAAGGCGCCGGGGACGTAAAAGAAGATCGCCGACCCTTGCTTGAAGCGGGCCGGCGAATCCAGGTTTCCTTGCTCCGGGGGAGAGACTCGAACTCTCAACCCCACGGTTAACAGCCGCGTGCTCTGCCAATTGAGCTACCCCGGAGTGTGCTCTTACAAGTTAGCAGGACCGCTTTGGGAGATATGCCGCTTTGGGGCTCCCGAAAACGGCGCCGATGATGGCCGAAGCAGCCGCTCTCAGGCCTCGAGCATCCCCTTGAGCTCCCCGTTGGCATCCGCCGAGCGCAACCTGACTTTGGCGCGATGCTCGAGCTGGCGGACCCTCTCCCGGGAGATCCCGAGGCGCGCGGCGATCACGTCATCGGCGACGGGATCGGGCGATTGGCCCAGGCCGTACTTCATGGTCACGACGGCGCGCTCCTTCTCGGTGAGGACACCCATCGCCTTCACCAGGGCCTGGCGAATAGCCGTCCCCTCGACCTCTGAAAACTCGCTCCGGGACCCGGAGTCCTCGATCACGTCCAGCAGAGTGGCCTCGCCGGAGCCGTCTCCGCCAAGGCTCTGGTCGAGAGAGACGGCGTCGACTTGCAGGGCCAGCAGATCCGCGACGCGCTTTGGGGGGAGCTGGCTGGCGACGGCGATCTCGTCCACCGTCGGCTCGTGCGAGAGCTCCTGAAGCAATATCTGGCGTGCCCGGGAGACG
>JAKAOC010000254.1 GCA_021823385.1 Actinomycetes bacterium | reverse complement strand
CTCGGGGATCGACACCAAGAGCGTCACCCGCTGGACCTGGTTCCTCTCCGGCTGTCTGGCCGGCCTGGGCGGTATCGTGCTGGCTCTCAACATCGTCTCGTTCCAGACCAACAGTGGCGAGACGCTCTTGTTCGTCATCTTCGCGGCGGTGATCCTGGGCGGCATCGGCCAGACCTACGGCGCCATGCTGGGAGCACTGGTGATCGGAATGGTCACCGAGATCTCCACCTCCTTTATCTCCTCGGCCTACAAGCAGGACATCGCCTTCATCGTGCTGGTGCTGATGCTTCTGCTCAGGCCACAAGGGTTGATCCCCGCCAAGGGCAAGGCCTAGGGCCGGCAAGAGAAAGAACGAGTCAAGGAAAGAAAATGTCACTCATTCTGGGGTACGTGGCGACGCTGCTGGTGACCTTCTTCACCTACAACATCTTCGTCATCGGCCTGAACATCCAATTCGGCTATGCCGGGATCCTCAACTTCACGGTCATCACCTTCATGGCCTTCGGCGCCTACTTCTACGCCGTTTTCGTGATGCCCCACGCCGACAATTCCAGCCAGATCTTCTACATACTCGGCCTGCACTGGCCGTGGCCCCTGGCAATGCTTGCAGGAATCGTCGCCTCGGGTGCCCTCGGCTACCTGATCGGCCTGATCGCCCTGAAACGACTTCGCAGCGACTACCTGGCAATCGTCACCCTGGCGACCGGGACGCTTGTCTACGGCCTGTTCGGCAACAACAACAAGCTTTTCGACGGATGGTCCGGCCTCTTCAACGTCAACCAGCCCTTCCAATCGGTGGCCACCAATCACCCGAACCAGTTCTCCTGGATCTTCGTGGTCTTTTCCGGGTTGATCATGGTGGTCGTCTGGCTCTTCGCCAACCGGCTGTACGCCTCTCCGCTTGGGCGCTCGATGCGTGCCATCCGCGAGGACCAGGACGTGGTCGACTCCTTTGGGAAGAATTCCTTCAAGTTCCGGATGATGGCCATGGTCATCGGATCGCTCATCGTGGGGATCGGGGGAGTGCTGACCATTCAATACATCGGCGCCCTTTCGCCTGCCGGCTGGACTACCGGTGAGACCTTCGTGGTCTGGGCGGCGCTTCTGGTCGGTGGCCGGGCCAACAACCTTGGGGCGATCCTGGGGTCGCTGTTGGTGGCGGTGGTCTTCAACGAGGCAACCCGATATATCCCCCAGGTTCCCTCACACCCGAACCTGATCCCGAACCTGCGAAACATGATCATCGGGTCGCTGGTGATCTTGAGCATCTGGTTCAGGCCCCAGGGTGTCTTTCCGGAGAGGAAGGCGTCGTTCCTGGAGGTTCCCCTGGTTGACAAATATGCACAGGGATTCCCGGGCGACGAGCCCGATAGCGCCCTGAGCCCTGCGGCATCGGAGGCGTGAAGGTGCCAAAGTCAATTCTTGAAGTCAAGGGCGTAAAGCTCGCCTTCGGTGGTGTGCACGCGATCGACGACTGCTCGTTCCACATCGAGGAGGGCACAATCACCGCTCTCATCGGCCCGAACGGGGCAGGCAAGTCGACGATGGTCAACGTCATTTCGGGAACCTATCGTCCCGACGAGGGCCACGTGATCTTCGATGGCAAGGACGTTACACGCCTGCCTAACTACGTACGCGCCCAGCACGGGCTGCTGCGCACCTTCCAGATATCGCGCGAGTTCGCCAACATGACCGTGCTGGAAAACCTGTTGGTTGTACGGCAGGGGCAGACGGGGGAGTCCCTCTTCGGGGCGCTCTTCAGGGCAAAGCGCTGGCATGCCGAGACTAGGGAACTGGTGGCCGAGGCCAACGAGATCTTGAACACATTCGGTCTGTATCGGCTGCGCAACGAGTACGCGGGGAATCTCTCGGGCGGCCAGAAGCGACTGGTGGAACTCTCCCGTGCGGTGATGGCCAAGCCGCGCCTGCTGCTGCTCGACGAACCGATGGCGGGGGTGACCCCGGCACTTATCGAAAGGCTCGGCAACCACATAGTCGAGCTCAACACCGAACTGGGGATTACCTTCGTCCTGGTCGAGCACAACCTGGAAGTGGTCGAGAAGATCTGCTCGAGGGTGGTCGTGATGGCCCTCGGCAAGCAGCTGGCGGACGGGACGCTGGCCGAGCTTCGCTCGAACCAGGAGGTCATCGATGCGTACCTGGGAGGTGGCGCGCATGAGCGTGTTGGAAGTTAGCGGCCTCACCGCCGGATACGGCCGCGTCCCGGTTGTCTGGGAGGCGAGCCTGAAGGCCAAGGTCGGCCAGGTGGTCACGGTCGTTGGCCCTAACGGAGCGGGCAAGTCGACCTTCACCAAGGCGATGTTCGGGTTGCTTCCGGTAAGTGCCGGCAGCGTGCTGCTCGACGGCGAGAACCTGACCGGTTGGGAGCCGCATCGCATCGCCAGGGCGGGCATCGCTTACGTACCCCAGGTGGAGAACATCTTTTCAAGCATGTCAATCCGCGAGAACCTGGAGATCGGCGGCTTCATCCGCAAGGCGGGCGTCAACGAGCGCATCGCCGAGATCTTCGAGATCTTCCCGGACCTGGCCAAGGCCGCGGGCCGGCGGGGCGGGGACCTGTCGGGCGGCCAGCGGAACATGCTGGGAATGGCCCGCGCGCTAATGAGTGACCCCAAGGTGGTGCTCCTGGACGAGCCCACGGCAGGCCTATCGCCGATTTACGTGGATGTGGTCTGGGAGCAGGTGCGCAAGATCGCCTCGCTCGGCACCACGGTAGTGGTGGTCGAGCAGAACGTGGAGCGCGCCATAGCCAACTCCGAGTGGGTGTACGTGCTCGTGGCCGGGCGCAACCGCTTGGATGGGCCGGCCGGCGAAGTGGCCAAGCTTGACCTCGCATCGATCTTCCTGGGTGGATCGACCCAGGCGGCAGCCGGAAGAAGCGGGGTGAGTGCCTAGCGACCGACAGCACTTTGCGGGTTCGCGCCCGCACCATGGCTCGAGAAGGGCCTGTCATGTTTGCAGCCGTAGTTTTGCCGCCTAATCGGGTGGGTTTGCCGGGGCGGCAATGGCTAGCAACAGTAAGAGAATTTGCAAGGGGGTACCCGTGAAGGGTTTGAAAAAGTGGGCGAAGCTGGCCACAGTGGCGGCATCGTTCTCAATGGTGGCGGCGGCCTGCGGTAGCGGCTCGTCGTCCTCCTCGTCGGGGTCGTCAGGCTCCTCATCCGGCTCGTCCTCCAGCAGCTCCAAGCCGCTGGTAGTGGGCGAGCTTCTACCCATGTCCGGAGCCGAGGCCTTCGTTGGCCAGTGGTTCGACCACGGCATCAAGGCCGGCGTCTACGACGTTAATCACAACGGCGGCGTGCTTGGCCACCAGCTGACCACGTCCCTGCAGGACACCGCCGGTGACCCGGTGGACGCGGTCACCGCCTGGAAGACCCTGCAGCTTGCGCATCCCACGTTCGTTGCCGGGCCCAGCTCGCTCGAGATCATGGGCGTCATCAACCAGTTCCAGAAGGAGAAGGTCGTCGACCTGATGGAGGGCGGCACCACCCAGCTGGACCACATGAATTATTCCTACGTCTTCCGTACCTTCCCATCCGACTCGGCGCTGCTGGCGGCTGAGGCGTATTACGCGATACATGGGCTCAATTGCACCAGGGCCTCGCTTATGTACACCTCGGACGCGAACGCCCAGGCGGAAGTTCCTGCGGTGACGAGTGCATTTACGGCAAACGGCGGAACGATCCTCGCCAACGAGCAGATCCAGGCCGGCCAGAGCTCCTACCTCTCCGAGGTCTCGGCGGCTTTCGCAAAGAACCCGCAGTGCATCTTCTTCCACGCCGATCCGCAGACTGCGGCGACCCTGTTCGCCAACGTCCGTCAGCTCGGCAAGCTGAAGGTCCACTTCATCGCCGGTGACACCGGCGCCTCCCTGCAGCTCGCCCAGGCGATCGGGCTCTCCGACGCCAGCAAGTGGCTGACCGGCATGGCGGCTCCGGCGGCGTACGCCCAGGCCTACAACGAGTTCCTCAAGGCATACCAGGGCCAGTGGCACACCAACAAGCCCCTGCCCGCCTCGCCTGCCATGTATGACGCGGTCATCATTGCGGCGCTGGCAATGACGGCGGCGCACACCACCAACCCGCACGTGTGGGTGAACTACATCACCAAGGTCTCCAATCCTCCTGGGATCCCGGTGTACACCTATGCGCAGGGCGTAAAGCTGCTCAAAGAAGGCAAGAAGATCAACTATCAGGGTGCTAGCGGTCCCGAGGACTTCAACAAGTACCACAACGTCTTCTCCGGCTTCGACGTGCAGCAGTTCAACACCTCCGGCGCTCTCCACACCGTGTATTCGGTGACGGCGAATCAGGTCGCGAGCATGTATAACACCAAGGGCTGATAGCCCTCTTTGCTGGGCAATTCCCCTGCCCATGGGCCCTCCCGCAAGGGAGGGCCCTTTTTCGTTGGCGCAGACGCTTCCGAGGCGGAGATCACGCGGGTTTAGGGCCATAGGTTCCTTGGGCGCCGCCAGGGCCCCGCCTTATAATCCGGCCTTGAGGGCGGGTCCGGGACAGCTGGTCTGAGTCCGGACGAGACGAGGAGGTGCGTTATGGCACGGTTGGAGAGTTCCCTCTTCGCCCCCGGCACGATCGACGAGATTGGCCGAGACGACATAGTTGCGCTCGCCAAGAGCCTGGGAGAGCCGGCAGTCAGTATCTATTTGCCAGTGGGACTTCCCGGGGACGTCGCTCGAGACAAGACCGTGCTTCGCGACCTTGTTGTCCAGGC
>JAKAOC010000253.1 GCA_021823385.1 Actinomycetes bacterium | reverse complement strand
ACGCGGGCTTCGGAGGCAAGTATCCGCTGGGTCAGCTCCAGATGGCTCATCTCCAGCGAGAAGACGAGCACCGGCAAGTTGGAACGGCTCGCAACGTGCGTGGCGATACCGAGACCGAACGATGTCTTGCCCATGCCCGGACGGGCTCCAACGATGATGAGCGCGGAACGCTGCATGCCGGAGAGAATCTCGTCCAGCTCGAAGAATCCGGTGCTGACGCCAGTAACGTTGTCAGGATTCTCGTACTGGGCCTGCAGGTCATCTAAGGTGCGCAGCAGCACCTCCTTGATCGAAACCAGGGAGTCTGTCGATTTGCGCTGTGAAACCTCGAAGATCAGGGACTCGGCCAAATCCAGGACTGCGCCGACATTTTCGGGGACCGAGTAGGCCAGTTCGGAGATCTCACTTGCAACCTTTATCAGCTTGCGCAGAAGCGAGTACTCTTCCACGATGCGCGCGTAGCGAGACGCACTCGCCACCGCCGGCGTGTTTGCCTGCAGCTCGAGCAGCGCAGCCGTGCCACCCACCAGATCGTAGGTGTCCCGCCTTCGAAGCTCTTCGGAGACGCTGACGGGATCGATGGAATCGCCACGGGTATGCAGCTCGGTCAAGGCCTCGAAGACTGCCGCGTGCGAGGGCTTGTAGAAATCGGCAGCTTGGCAGTACTCGAGGGCATCGCCGATGGCGTCCCGCGAGAGGAGCATTGCGCCCAATAGCGACTCCTCGGCCTCCAAGTTGTGTGGGATCGCCCGCTCCAACGCGTTCTGCACCGAATTGCCGTCACGCCTCTGGGTTTGCCTTGCCACGCCACTTCCTCGTCACGAACGTAGAGACAAAAATGGCCGCAGCCGAAAAGCTGCGGCCATGAAAGAGGGTCGCCCCCTTGCCGGGGAACCTACTCGCTTACGACAATCGTCAGCGAGGCTTGGACCTCTGGATGGAGCAGCACGGCGATCTCACGGGTACCAGTCTCGCGGATCGGCTCGTCAAGCTTTACGGCTCGCCTGTCGATTTCCACGCCAAGGCTGGCGCGGATACCGTCCACGACCTCCGCCACCCCGACGGAACCGTAGAGCTTGCCGTCATGTGCGGCGTTTCCGGCCAAGGTGATGGTGGCGCCGGAGATCTTGCGGGCGATCTCCTCAGCGCCCTCACGCGCCTTGCGGTCCTTCAGGTCGCGTGCACGGCGCATTGCCTCGGCCTGCGACTTGATTCCGGCGGTAGCCACTATGGCCAAGCCCTTGGGGAGGAGGTAGTTCCTTGCATAGCCGTCGGCGACCTCAACGATGTCGCCGCGCTTTCCCAGGTTCTGTTGGTCAGCACGCAATACAACCTGCATCGGCTACTCCTCTCCCTCATCGGTGACCGCCTCGGCGAGAGTCTCGTCGTCAACGGTCTCCTCGGAGACGACTTCGGGAACTCCTGCCGGTGCCGCCGCGCCACGAGGGCCACGCAACGAGGTGCGCTCGGCAACCATGCGCTGGGTGTAGGGAAGCAGAGCCATCTCGCGGGCATTCTTGATGGCGAGAGCTACGGCACGCTGATGCTGGTCGCAATTACCGGTCACGCGACGCGCACGAATCTTCCCGCGCTCGCTCACGAACTTCTTCAACGGCTCTGCGTCCTTGTAGTCGATGTAGTCGACCTTGCGGGCGCAGAAGGCGCAAACCTTCTTCTTGATCTTCTTGTTGGTATCCTTGGGGGCTCTGCGCGACGAGCCTTTTTCGCCTCTTGCCATTTAGAACGGATCCTCTTCGTCGATGAATGAGCTCGGCACGACCTCGGTCGCCGGCTCTGTATAACTTGCACTCTCGTTTGAGCGTTGCCTGCGCTCAGTGCGTGCCAGCTGCGCGGTCGCCCAGCGCAGGCTCGGCCCGACTTCGTCGGCGATGACTTCTACCTTCGAGCGCTTCTGGCCGTCTTCGTTCTCCCAGGAACGCTGCTCCAGGCGGCCGACAACGATTACGCGCGAACCCTTGGAAAGGCTCTCGTGAGCATGCTCGGCCAGCTCTCGCCAGCAAACCACGTCGAAGTAGGAGGTGGCTTCCTCCCACTCATTGGTCTGGCGGTTCTGCCAGCGGCGCGAGACGGCGATGCCGAAGGTGACGTTGGGAAGACCTGACTGCGTGTACCTCAACTCGAGGTCCTTGGTCACGTTGCCAACCAGAAAAACGGTGTTACCGCTGGACATTTCTATCTCCAGGTTCTTCTAGCGGAAATCTCGCTACTGCTCGTTCGAATTCGCCCCGGCGCCACGCATACGCGCAGCGACACGCTCGGGCAGACGAACGACCTTGTGACGAATGACGGGGTCTGCGATCGAAAGAACGCGATCGATCTCCGAAACGGCCTCCGGGCCGGCGGAGAACTCGAAGACAACGTAGTTGCCCTCCTGGTTCTTGTTGATCTCATACGCAAGCTTGCGGCGTCCCCAGCGATTTAGGTCGTGAAGTTGGCCATCCTGCGTGATCAGATCGGAGACCCTGGTGATGACACCTTCTGCGTCGGCATCGGCGACTTTGGAGTCAAGTATGACCATGAGCTCATACGGACGTGACAATATGCATCTCCTCCTACGGACCCCGGGGCGCACCCGGGGGTCCCCCGCCTTAGTGCGGAGAACAGGGCAGGTGGGACTGGCCCACGATTCAGCGGAATTATCCTAATTGCTCCGACCTCCACTTGGCGCCCAGGGCCGGCAGGAGGATCGAGTCCCCGGGAGTGGCGACCCTTCCACAAGGGTCCCGGCCCATGTGAGCCAAGGCCATCGGGTATCTTTCCTCGAATAGTTTCCTGCTCCCCGTTGACGGGCAAGACCAGGGGCGTTGGGCCAGACCGCCTTCGATGAAATCGCCGCCTTACCGAAACGCGGCGATTCTTTGACGGGGTCCGCTGCACATCGGCTTCCAGGCCGCCGGGCTTCATCGAAGCCGCCAACATCGGCACAGGACGCTAGAGACGAACTAAGAGCAGGAACTAACGAGTGAAACCTGCCCACCATCCGCTTCGGCACCTTGGATATAGTTGGCTGGTGACCTGACGGACCCCGGAGCTTGACATGGTGGGCCGAACAACCAAACTCATAGCCTTCGTCGCGCTAGCAGTTGTTGGCTCGGCATGTGGTGCTCAAGCGCCTACGGCATCAAACACCACCGCGACTTCTGCGAAATCGTCCGGCCTCCCCCAAAAAACTTCCAGCCAGTTCTCATTTCCGGTTTCCGCCGCGCTTGGATATTTAGCTCCACATGAATCGATGCCTCTACTAGCACCGTTCACTATTTCACCGAATCTCTCTGCAACAGCGACTGTCACTAAATCAGGATATAAAGTTCGTCTTTATCGCTGTAATTCCCAGTTGCCTTTAAACAGTCCCGAGATCGCTCAGCCACCCAACTGTTCCGGACTTGCACCATATATAGGCGAGTTCAGCGGCACGCATTATCCAACAGCAGCTACCGCAAAACTTCGGTTGTCATCGTCTCAAAGTCAGCGCCCTGGATATTGCGGTCCGAATACCACGTCATCTCAGAAGGTGAGCCTGGCGCAAGGAGTCCTCGGTGTTCTTGATAGCACTAAGGACGCCTCCGGCTATTGCGAGATGCGTTTCCAGTTCAAAGGATGGAGCGTTCTGATCAGCGGCGCCGCCCTCTACTCAATCTCTGAGGCAAAACGCGAAGGTCTTGGCGTCATCGATCAAATGGCCAAGATAAGACTGCCTGCGAAAAACGGCGTCGTAACAATTCAAACGGCGGGAGACGGCAACCACACCTGGCTGACATGGTTACTTGGACAAGATCTCTATACCTTCGGCGGCTATCACTCCACCAGCTCGGCGTTCGTCATGGCGGGATCAACCGCCGTGTTCAGTAAGGGGTCTCCGAAATAGATCGGAACCTTGGGCTTCAAGCCCTGCTGAGTGGCACCAGAATGGTTGGTTTCACCTAACCGGTCGAGTTCGTGCTGTCGGTTATTGCAGACAGACGACGCGAAGATCTCAGCCTGTTTCGCAGCGGGGAGCTCGACATCCGAGCACCATCCGTGGTTTCCGATTCAGGAGTCATCCGTCACTAGGGGTGGTCCGGCGAGAACAACAGAATATTGCGGTCGTTGGGCGCGCATTTCCGCAGGAACCCGTTGGCTTCCTCGATTGAGCGTCGCTGCCAATCGCTGGTGGGATCGCGGTGATGCACAGGAATTTTGGTACAAACGCGAATGAGGCGAGGCGCGCCATCTCGGATCACCCGACTCTCACATTCTTATCAGGGGCCCTGCTCCGTTCCAGCACCTGAAAGATCTCTCGGCCGATATGGCGCCTAGTTGCCTCGCGCGCCGACCTCCGGGCAGGACGGTTCAGCACTCGCCGGGGGTTTATTGCCTATCCGGCGGGAATCCAGCCACAGAAGTGCGTAGGGCGCGTGTTCAGGAACACCAGCGACCGCTGGGCCTTGACCGGCGCAACCACCCGAAGAAGGTGGCTTACATCGCCTCGGTCGGTAGTTGCCCCGTCCCCCTCGAAGACTCAGCCGTAGATCTTGCCGATCTCGCCTGTCGTGTCATGGTACGAGTGCTCGTCGAGCGGGAAATGCCCCGTCCGAACATCCTTAACAAAGCGGGAAAGCGCTTCCACACCTATGGTTTCGACTTCGGCGTAGGTCTTGACGAACTTCGGCCTCCGGCCCTCAGTAATTCCGAGCACATCATGGAAGACGAGAACCTGCCCGTCACAACCAGCTCCCGCCCCGATACCGATTG
>JAKAOC010000252.1 GCA_021823385.1 Actinomycetes bacterium | reverse complement strand
CCTGGTGCTTCCGGCGGTCGGAGTCCTATGCATCGGTTTTCCACTCGTCGAACTGGTCAAACCTGGCCAGAGCGCCCCTTTTAGCTTCTTCCCTTACGTCGCGCTGGCGATCGTCGTGGTCTCCGTCGCCTACGCCTTTTATCTGAACCGAAAGGATCCGGAACTGGCGGAAAGAATCGGCTCTTTCGTCGCCGATTCGGAATGATTCACCGGTGCGACCCGGCATTCCGGCCGCTATCGCAAGGTCCATCCACCGCGCCTATTCCGGCGGTTAACCTTCGGGTAGCCTTACACCTGGGGGCTGCGTAAGCGGCGCCCGCAATTGGGCGCGCAAGAAGTAGTCGAGGCGGAGCCGGTAGCCGTTGAAGCAAAGGGCATTGACGCTGAGAGCCAAGCGGGCGCTACGTCTGGCGGCGGTCCTGGTGACCTTGGGCTTCGCCTCCGGATGCACCACTCCCAAGGTCCATCCCGACAACCCCGTGGTCTCGTCTTCCATCAGCTCCATTTACGCCTCGGACGGATCACTCATCACGACGGTCCCAACGGACATTCTGCGGATGCCGATCGAGTACTCCCAGCTTGGCCCCTACCTTCCCCAGGCGGTGGTGGCCATCGAGGACCGGCGCTACTGGGGGAGGGGTCCGATCGACCTGAAAGCAATACTGCGCGCGGCGGTGACCGACATCAGCAGCGGCGCGGCGCTACAGGGGGGATCTACGATCGAGGAACAGCTGGTCAAGCTTGAGCTCGGCACGCCCAAACGCACCTTGGTGGAGAAGCTCCACGAGATTTTGCTGTCGCTCGGCTCGCTCTCCGGGACGACCCGGCGGCAGGTTCTGGCAAAGTACCTCAACGACGTGTACCTGGGCGAAGGAACATACGGCGTGCAGGCGGCTTCATACCGGTACTACAACCGGCCCGCCAACGAGCTAAATCTCACGCAGGCTGCAACCCTGGCGGGCTTGATCAACGCGCCTTCGGCCTACGATCCGCTCGTGCATCCCGCCTTGGCGCTGTCACGCCGCAACGTCGTATTGGCCTCCATGTATTCACAGCACGAGATCAGCGGCGCCGCCTACAGGCAGGACATGAAGGCGGGCCTGCAGCTGGATCCATCAGTAGCCGGGCTGCTCCCCTCCCTGGGTTACTTCAGCCAGCAGGTCATCAACGAAGCCGAGACGCTTCCCGCCCTGGGAGCAACGCCGGCACAGCGACTGTTCCGCCTGGAGCACGGCGGGCTCCGTATCGTAACCACCGAAGTCCCCGCCGACGAGGCCGCTGCACAGGCGGCTTTGGCTCGAGCGGTGCCCCGCCTCACCAAGACCCCGTCCGGTGCCCTCGCCTCGCTCAACCCGGCCACGGGTGCCATCGAGGCGCTGGTAGGGGGCTTAGGCTACGGTACCTCACAGCCTGCGTCCCAGTTCGACATGGCGACCCAGGGTCAGCGGCCTGCCGGCTCGACGTTCAAGGTGATCGCCTTAGCCGAAGCGCTCACCCAAGGAATCAGCCCGCAGAAGATCTACTTCGCGCCCAAGGTTCTCACAGTCCCCGCCTCAGGTGGCGCACCCACCTGGGTCGTGCACAACTATGAAGGCGAACCCACCGGCAACATGACGCTGGCAACGGCCACCATCCTCTCCGTCAACACCGTCTACGCCCAGCTGATCCAGGAAATCGGCCCGGTCAACGTTATGAACCTGGCCCACGCCATGGGCATCCGCTCCAAGCTCGAGCCCTACAACTCGATCGTGCTGGGCTCGGAACCCGTCACGCCACTAGACATGGCCAGCGTCTTTGCCACAATCGCCAACTATGGCGTGCACAACGCGCCCTTTGCGATCTCGGCGATCTACGGCCAGAAAGGCAACCTTGTCTATCAGCACCACGCCGACCCAAAGCGGGTTATCTCGGCGACCGTCGCCGCGACCGAGATCGCGGTGCTCCGCAACGTGGTAACCGAAGGGACGGGTTACTATGCGGCGATCGGCAGGCCGGCCGCCGGCAAGACCGGAACCGGTGAGAACTGGGCGGACGCCTGGTTCGGGGGTTTCGTGCCCCAGCTGGCCACCGTGGTCTGGGTGGGGTACCCCCAAGGGGAGATCCCGATGACGCCTCCAAGAACACCTATCTACGTGGTTGGCGGCAGCTGGCCCGCCGAGACCTTCTCGTACTACAACGTGGCGGCCCTGGCGGGCACACCCGTACAGCCATTCCGCACCCCGGCTTCGTTCGCCAAACCGGCCCCGCGCGCCGCCACTCAGGCGACTCACCCTGCCGGCTTGATGGACGTCGTCGGCATGCCCGGAGTCGCCTCACAAAAGAAGCTCTCCGATGCCGGATACCAGGTCAAGATCTCGTACGCGCCATCGGGGGAGTACCCTCCCGGCTATACAACCGCTCAGAGTCCTCCGGCCGGCAGCAACACCGCACCTGGCTCGCTCATTACCATCACCGTATCCAATGGCACCATCACCTTCCCACAACTGGTCAATGTCCCCGACCTGCTAGGGATGACCCCAGAAGGGGCCGCGGGGGCGATCAGCGGCGCCGGGTTGTCGGGAAGCTGCCAGTTCCAGACTTCGCCACCACCCGTGCTGGCGCCCGACACCGTCTGGGAGCAGAATCCCGCGCCAGGCACCCAGGTGGCAGTAGGCAGCACCATCCAGTGTCAGTCCGAACCCCCGCCCTCAGCGGGCTAGTCAAAGACGCGCGAACCGAAACTTTGCCGTCCCGCGGTACCGCTGTCGGCCGGGACCAACGCCGCTCAGTTTGCACCTTTACAAACTGATCCAGCTCGTCGTGGCGTTCCGCCGCGCAATTCTCTAATGGGCCGGGTAAACCGTGAAAGTCTGCGTCCAGGTATAGAAATCGCGAGCCGCCTTGCCCTGTTCCCGCGGGCCAAAGCTCGACTCCTTGGTGCCGCCGAACGGCGCGTAGAAATCCACCCCGGCTGTCGGGGCGTTCACCCTGGCGAGCCCGGTCTCCAGCCGGGCACCGAGCCTGAGCGCGCGATCGAGATCCGAGGTGAAGACCGAGGCCACCAGCCCATAAGGCACGTCGTTGGCAATGCGTATCGCCTCGGCCTCGTCTGCGGCCTGCATAACCAGCGCGAAGGGACCGAATATCTCTACACGGGCCAGCCGTTGGCTCTGGTCGAGGCCGGCCACGAGCGTCGGCTCGACGTAATAGCCGTCTCCGCTTCGGCGACTGCCGCCCGAGAGAATGCGCCCGCCTCCTGCAGCAGCTTCGGCGCTCGCCTCGGCCACCGCCGACGCGGCCAGGTCGGAAATCACCGGCCCCACCACAGTTGCCGATTCGGCCGGATCTCCTACCTCTAGGGCCTCCACCTCCGCCACGAGCGCGTCGACAAAGTCGGGTACGTCTCCCACCACGATGATCCGGCTCGTGGCGGTGCACTTCTGGCCGGAAAAGCCCATGGCCGCGCCGGCGATCATCTTCGCGGCAGGGACCAATGCGGCATCGGGGAAGACGATGGACGGATTCTGTCCGCCCATCTCCGTCTGAACCGGTATGCCCCGGGCCGCACAGGCCAGGGCGACGGCCTTGCCGACTTTGGTCGACCCAGTGAAGGAGATCGCATCCACATTGGCGATCAGCGCCTCACCGGTGGACTTGTCGCCCGGCACCACCTGGAACAGCCCTTCCGGCAAAGAGGCATCGAGTATCTCCTTCAAACGCAGCGCGGTCGCCGTTGCCGCGGGCGCGGGTTTGAGGAGCACGCCATTGCCATAGGCCAGCGCCGGCGCTGCCTTCCACAGAGGGATGGCCACCGGGAAGTTCCAGGGGGTTATGAGCCCGGCGACGCCGTGAGGGCGCCGCCTGGCGATGAGCAAGCCATCGGGATTGCCAGCGGGCAGGGAGTCACCATCGGGATCCAGTGCCGCCTGGGAGTAATAGCGCAGGATGGAGACACCTCTTGCCACTTCGCCGGCCATCTCCACCACGGGCTTGCCCACCTCGCGGATAGCGAGATCAGTCATCTCCCGGGTGGCGGCCTCCAGGGCCTCCGCCGCTTTTGCGAGCGCATTTGCTCGTGCAACGGGTCCGGCTGCCCACCACTCTCGATGGGCCCGCCGCGCATTGGCCGCGGCTGCCGCCACCTCAACTGCGGGAGTCTCGGGAAAAGTGATCAGAACATCAGCGGGCAGGGCCGGCGAAACACTCTTGAGAAGGTCCACTTGGTACTCGCTTTCTCGCTAGGCGCGTCGCGCCCCACCCCGCCACGGACGTCGGCCGTCATTGGCGGGTGGCTACGAATGCAAAGGTAGACGACTCCACAGGCGCTTGGTGCCCCAAGACCAACAAGATGGCAGGCCGGCCTAAACATCGATTGTGGTCGGACACCACGGCTAAGCGCCTGGCCCAGAACTGATCCGGCTGTCTGGACTTCCCCACAGAGCGTGCGTCCTCGTATCCCGGGCACCCGCCTCAGCTGCCGCCATCTAGCGCTCGTTTCCCCGGTGCCGGCACTTCATCCAACGCGAACGGAGGAACGGCAAAGGCACTAAGCGAGGCGTAAGCGGGTCCTTCGCGAAACAGGACCTTCCCGACGCCGGCCGAGGGCCAGAAGGCGGCCGGAACCTGGGCGAGGATGCAATGCACCCGGGCATGCACTCTTCGCCCGAGCACGCCACCGCATCTCGTGGCGCGTGCCCTGCCCCAATGTCTGCGACGAAACGTGAGGGGCCATTTGCGGAAGCGCCACTTCGGAGATTCACCCTCTCTATCGATTG